>JBAZZN010000031.1:0-15179 GCA_041658815.1 Thermoplasmatota archaeon | reverse complement strand
CGATCGCGGCCGTGGCGCGGAGGTGGTCCGCGTGATGCGGGCAGAAGTCATGACGCCCACGCGGCGCGAGCTCCTCATGCATGTGAGGAGGGCGCCTGGGAGCAGCACGCGCGCGCTGGCAAGGCGCGCGGGCTTGGACGAGTCAAGCGCAGCCTACCATCTCGGACGCCTCGCGCGCGTCGGGATGATCCTGCAAGAGCGGGCGGGGAACGTGCTCGCACACTACCCCGTCGGCTGGGGCGACCGCAAAGCGCGCGCGTACGCGACGATCTCGACGGAGGCCCGCGTCGCGCTCGCAATCCTCGCCGACCTGGGCGTCGCGCGCGCGGCCGAAGTTGCGCGGTGGAGCGGCATGCCGCTGGGCGTCACGCGGCACGCGCTCCATCTGGCCGAGCGACGGGGGCTCGCGCGCCGGCGGTCGAAGCGCGGCTTCTTCGAGGTGGTCGCGTGAACGCGTGCCTCTACTGCGAAGCGCAGGTCCAGACGTTCCAGGCGTTCTGTGACTTGACGTGCGAAGGCCTCTTCGGCATCGCCGAGACGAACGAGTGCAACGCGTGCCGCGAGCATTATCGCGTCGTGGGCTTCACGCGCGACGGTCGCCCCGTCATGGGGTGCCGGGAGTGCGGCGAGAGCTACGAAGTCGCGGCGGTCGCGGGGGTGGCGTAGGTGGGCATGCGAGGCTCGGCGCTCGCGCGCGTGCTGTGCTGGTTCTGTGCACACGAGTGGCTCACGCGCGTGCGCAAGGGAATGGCGCGTTGCCCTTCATGCCGCACGTTCAACCACGTCGGCGCTGCGAAGCGCAAGGGGGTGGCGTAGGTGGGCGAGCGCGGGAACATCGTGTTCATCTTCGCACCCGAAGCCGGCTATGGAGCTGGGGATGCGAAGCCGCGCCGCGTGTACTTGTACACACACTGGCGGGGCCACCTCGTCGCAGAGATCCTCCGCGATGCGATGAACCACAAGGAATTCTGGCCGGAGGGCTTCGGCAATCTGACCGGCACCGTGCGCGAGAGTTGCCGGTGGACCGACGCCTCGTACTTCGCGCGCGTCGTGTTCCACAAGCTCACGCGCGGCGACGAGGACGGCGTGCTCTCCTTCGGAATCGACGTGGACCGCACGTTGCCAGACTACGACGAACTCCACGTTGACGTGGAGAAGAAGCAGATCCTCCAGGTGCGGCTCGATCCCATCGAGGGAAGGGAAGGCCACTGGGAAGGAGTCGCGGAAGTGACGGTCGAGTCGTGGACGTACGACGAGTTCGCCGCGGGCGCGGTGAAGGTCTCGCTTGATGCAGGCGCGGACCTGGGGGTGAGCCTGTGAGCGACGACGAAGTGGAGCTCGTCGAGTGCCCGAACTGCCAAGCCGAATATGAGCAGGGCTCGTACTGCGGCGAGTGCGGGTACGGTCAAGAGGGGGGCGAGCTCGTCGAGGCCGAGCCGGTGCCGAAGCCGGAGCCAGTGTACGCGCGTGCGGTCGACCCTCGGCCGTTCCCGGTGCATGAGGCGGCATGGTGCCCGTACTGCGTGGCGTGGCTGGGAACGTTTCCGTCGAAGGACGAAGCGCGCGCTTACGAGGCGTCCTTGGAGGATCATCCGTTCGAATTCTGCAATCGCCGCAAGGCGAAGCTGAACGGGTCGGAGGAGTGGCGGCTTCGGCACGAGGCTGCGAAGTTCGGGAGCCTCGCGCGCTCGCCGCCGACGAAGCAGCGTGTCCCTGGCGAGGACCGCGAGGAGGTGAGCGCGTGAGACGCGACGTGTACGAGGAAGTCACGGAACGGATGCTCGACGCGCTGGAGTGCGGCTTGGTGCCGTGGCGCAAGCCGTGGACCGCGATGGGGGCTCATCGGAACCTCATCACGGGGCGCGAGTACCGAGGGATCAACGTATTCCTCACGGCGCTTAGCGCGATGAAGGGCGCGTACGCGTACCCCATGTGGGTGACGATGAAGCAGGCCAACAAGTTGGGTGGACGCGTGCGCGCTGGCGAGCGCGGCACGATGGTCGTCTTCTGGGAGCCGCGCGTGGACGTCAAGAAGAACGACGCGGGCGAGGACGAGCAAGTGCGGCGTCTCGTGTTCAAGAAGTACTACGCCTGGAACGTCGAGCAGGTCGATGGCATCATCCTACCGGAGATGTCGAAAGCTTCCGGGGCCGCGACGCACGAGGGCGCGGACGCGATCTGGGAAGCGTACCCGGAACGTCCGGGCCTCTTCCATGGCGGAAGCGCGGCGTTCTACACGGCTGGGCTGGATGCGATCCAGATGCCGCCGCGCGCGAGCTTCGACGGAACGGGCGCGTACTACCAGGTGCTCTTCCACGAGTCGATCCACTCGACCGGCGCGAAGCATCGACTCAATCGATCGACGCTTATGCAGGCTGGCAAGTTCGGGGACGCGAACTACAACCAGGAGGAGCTCGTGGCCGAGATGGGCGGCGCGATGCTTCTCGCGCGCTCTGGTCTCGAGCCTGCCTACGAGAACAGCGCCGCGTACCTGCGCGGGTGGCTCAAGGCGTTGAACGACGACCGGCGGCTCGTCGTGATGGCGGCGCAGCAGGCCGAGAAGGCCGCGCGGTACGTGCTGGGCGATCGAGAGAAGCGGCCGTCCGAAGTGGCGGAGCCATCGGGGGCGAGCGCGTGACGCGCAGCACGAAGCGCTGCCTGCATTGCCGGTTGAGGCTTCGGCGCGTGGCTGGGCGATGGATGCACGACACGCTCGAGGACGCCGGGGCATGTGCGACGTACCGCTCAGTGTCGGCGGGGGCGAGCGGTTGACGCGCGCTTTCCCCGCGCGGGCCGGGTCGCGCCGCGCTTCGCGCGGCGTTTCTTCGTCGCGAACGTCGCCGTCAGCGCGACGCCGCCGACGACGGTCACGATCTCCAGCGTCAATGTCTCAATGCCGATCCCGAACAGGACTGGGAGCATTCGTCCCGACAATGGCTGTCGAGGACGTGAATCCTTCGCACCTTCGGCACGCCGAAGGGGGAGGGGGTCGCGCGTGAAGAAACTAGAGAAGGACGAGCTCTTGGCGGCCTATCGCGAGTTGGGCTTCGCGACGATTCCGCTCGTGCCTCGCGGCAAGCGTCCGATCCGGAAGGGCTGGCTCACGCGCGGAGACGCTCAATGGGAGGGCGCGCCGCCGGATGCGAACTTCGGCATCCTAACTGGCGCAAGGTCGGGCGGGCTCGTCGTGCTGGACTTCGACACGCGCGACGGGCCCGAGCGAGTGCTGGGCATGACACCGGAGCAACTCGCAATCGTCACGATCGTCGTCGAGACGGCGCGAGGGTGGCACGTCTACGCACGCGCCGAGGGCGTTGCCTCGGGGACGCCGCGCGCGGGCTTGGATCTTCGCGGCGAGGGCGGAATGGTCGTCGCGCCTCCCAGCGTGCACCCTTCAGGGCACGTCTACACGTTCGTCGGCGCTTCTCGTGGGATCGTGCAGCTGGAGGCGATCGCGCCGCGCCCGCTCCTCGATCCGGGCGGCAACGCCCCCACAGTGCTCGAGCTCGACGAGGTCGAGGCTTGGATCGCGGTCCAGGCCCCGAAGCTTCAGGAGGCCTGGCGACGGCTGAAGGATCCGCCCTCCGTGTCGTTCGATGCGAGCAAGGCGGACTTCGCCGTCGCGCGTTGCCTCTGGGAGGGCGGCTGGGATGCGGACGAGACGGTCGCTGTCCTAATGGTGCTTCCTGGATCCCGGGCGCGGGAACGCGGTGAGGCGTACGCGAGACTCACCGCCGCGCGGGCGGCTGCAGCCCGCGGGTCGGCTCACTCCGGACGAAGGCCTGTCGGCACGCCCTGACCGCTGGATCCGTCGGAGCCCTCTGGACTTAGGGCCGCGGTCGGGATGCCCACGATCTCGCAGTACCTGTAGGCCGCCGGAAGTTCGAGGATCTTGTCCGTGTAGACGAGCCGTCGCAGAGCGCGGATGAGGGAGGCGTGCTCGATAAGGGCCGTGTCGTCTCGACGCAGGCTGCGTGCGTTCGGTCGGATCGGCCGAGGAACGGGTCCGGTCGCGAGGGACGCGGGTTCGCGCGTCGCGAGAATCTCCCGGAGATGCGTCAAGCGCTCTTTGACTCGCTCGTTGTCCAGCGCCGGCAGGTGGCCGTGGTGGATGAGCACGAGGTCCAGGATCTTGCGGAACGACACGGTGTGACCGTATGGCGTGTCGGCGAGCGTGCGCGCGTCGATGGTGCGCGCGAGCGTGACCAGGAATATGCGCGAGGCCGTGCTGATCCGGACGTGATCCCGTTCATCGTTCGTCATGCGCCCATGCAAGGGCCGAAGTCCGTATCATGGGGTAGGTTGCAAGTACAAACATCCCCGTACGCGCGACCACCCTCACGAGGTGGTGGCGGGTTTAGCTGGCGAGCTTCTTGATCTCCGCGAGAAGCTCCTTCTCCACGTTGTGGCGGCGGGCGTCCGCGATGACGTCCTTCTCGAGCGTCGTGAGGGCTCGGAGGAATTCGAAGCGTGTGGCCGCCTTCTTGGCCTCGGCGTTCCAGTCGGTCTTGTCCTTCTTGCCCAAGAGGCGCCGGAGGTCCGGCCAATCCTTGCGGGGTTCCCCGAGTCTCTGGAGCAGCTTGTCCGGATCGAATGCCTCGTGCGCGTTCCACAGCTTCCCGACCGCGAGGAGTCGCACGAGGTCGGGCTTGAAGCCCTTCCTGGCGTACTCGATGATGTCGTACACGTCGCGCTCGGAGGCGCGTTGTTGGGTCGCGCGCAGCTTCTCGGCCAACGCTTCGGGAAGCTGGAGGCACGGGATGGTCGTGGGCTTGAACGGGAGGTCCTTGAAGTAGAGTTGCTCCAGAAGCGCGCGCTCCTCGACGGGGAGGAAGGGCCGCTCGCGGTAGCTTACTTCGAGCGTGAACGTGCCCTCGTCCCACTCGTGCTTGTACGCGACGGTGGCGCGGAAGTTGTTCTGCGTGAAGCCGGGAGAGCGGAGCTCGAACTGGACGCCGTGACGAGGCGCCTTGAACGCGTCAGCGAAGAGCTTCCTCGGGTCGTCGGGGAAGCCGTCGAGGGCGGTGAAGTCCAGGTCCTCGCTGAAGCGGCCGTTGTTGCCCAGGACCATCTTGCGAAGATAAGTGCCGCCCTTGAACGCGAGGCGCTGGAGGACGCCGCGCTCGCGCAGGAGGTCGAGCGCGTACGTGAGCACGACGTCCTGCTGCGCGACGTGCAGGTCGGCTCCAGCCTGGTGGGCGAAGCGGTTCACCCCGGGTTTCGGGATCAACCGATGTTCACCTCGCCCATGAGGTCGGACTCTGGCACGTTCAGGACGACGCGCCACTCGCTCACGTAGCGCCCCCTTCGCGGGTACTGCTTGGGTGAAGCGAGGGAGACGAACGCGTCGCCGCGGAGACGAAGCAGCGCGGCGCGCGCTCGGGGTTGGAAGCCGTGGGGTGGGACGTGGTCGAGGAGGTAGCCCAGGCGTTGGGCGAGGCTCTTGCTGCGCATGCGCGTCGTGTACTCGACGAGCTTCGCGGCGTCGAGGCGCGGCTTCGCGTTCGAGATGATCTGCGCGACGCTTGAGATGCCTCCCACGTAGTCGGGCCGATCGACCGCGTCCACGACCGTCTTCTCAACGTCGGCGACAAGGATGCTGGCGCCGCTCTTCTCGGCCTCGGTGATCCCGAAGAACTTTCGCGGGGGGACGCGCACGATGCGGAACTCCGCGGGCTCCGAGATCTTGGGAGCATGGGGCGAGGTCGTGACGACGAAATACGTGCGCGAGGCTTGGCTCAGGAGGCCGTGGTAGGTCGCGGCGGTCGCGTAGCCGAAGTAGTACGGCGTGACGAGGCGGGAGCCGATGCGGTACGCGTTCGTATCGGGGATCGCGTCGGGCCCAGCCTTGGGCGGGTTGAGGAGGTACTTGCCGCGCCCCACGCGCTGGATCCAGCCCTTCGCGGCGAGGCGTTCGGCGAGCTTGCGCGCGTGCGCGGGCGAGACCTCCGCGAGGCTGGAGATGTCGTCCAAGCTCAGGACTTCCCTCCCTTGCGCCTCGAGGCCGAGCACGACCTTGCTTTCCCGGCCAGAGAGCGTGCGGAGCTCGCTTCTCACGTGAGATGGAAGGTGGCTATATATGATAAACTCTTTTGTTTCTGTGACTGATTCAGTCACAAACAGCTAACCCACGCAGGTTGCCACCTTGACGGGCAACCGGCGGGTGGACAAGGAGCCAACCCCAACACCGGCGGGGTGGGGCGGGGGCCAGTTCGGCCTACCCTGCCACTCGCCGTCTTGAACCCGACTCACGAGGTTCAGTCCATGGTCCTCGTGAGCCAGATGACGATCCCGGCGCGGGAGGCGCTGCAGCGGCAGATGGTGGAGCGTCTCCTCGAAGCCGATGAACTCCTTGGTGAGGTCGCGATCGAGCGCGGCGTCGGCAAGGGCGAACTCCCGCGCGCCGTCGTCGAAGGGATCCTCCGCGAGTGCCTGCGCCCCGTCACGATCCAGCTGGAGCGTCCGGCGGCGTAGTCTCCGCGTCAGCGTCTCGGCTCGTTGATCCAGCGTTGCCCTCAGGTTTGTTGACGTATCTTCCGAGGATCTCCGGCTTGGTCAGTGGACGGATGTAGGACGGGTCGATGTTCGCGTCCATGCTGAAGTTCAGGACGCCCGGCGTCAGCGCCCACGGCGCCTCGAATGCATCCGGTGTGTCCGGATTGTGGAACTTGCACTTCTGAGGTTCGACTCCGTTGAAAATCTTCAGTGCCGAGACCACGTTCCCGATCGACATCGAGATGAGATGCACACCGTTGATCGTGTTCTCGGGCACCCAGTTCCGATGCGTCCGCTTTGCGCGGAAGTTCCGCTTTCCTTCACCAAGGTTCACAGGGACGAAGAACGACGAGCCGAATCTGCTTCCGCCCATGGACCTCATGACTTCCGGGCGCGCGCGCTTGCCGGGTTCATCCTCGGGCCCCATCGCGAGACTGAACCCACCAAGGCGCGTTCGGAGACCGTGCTTGGCGCTGTTGTACTCGGCTCGCTCGAGCTCGTCGAGGAAGTCTCCTGCGAAGCGGCGCCAGGCGTCACCGAATCCCTTCGAGATCCATTCCTTCTTGGCGTCCTCGTAACCGAGGAAGCCGTGGATCTCCGTCGAGAAGTCGTCCAACGATGGCTGGGAGGGCCAAACGGTGAGGACTTCATCGCCGTCTTTGAGCTTCCTCACGAGATTCTCGAGTTCGGCGACCTGGTAGCGCATGACCCAGCCGTACACGCACTGGGGCGCCTGCACGAGAGCGCCAAGGAGCGCAAAGAACGTCTCGAGAGCCATCCCGTACGTGGTTCGGATGGCGAGGGCGGCCTTGAGCCCGTGATCTGCGTCGTCGAGGTGTCCGGCGTGCACGTCCACGATGTAGGTGTAGAACTCGGGGTCGATGCCGTCTAAGAACTCGAGGTTCCGCTCCCGAATGTTCCATTCCCAGCAAGCGTACGGCGTCTCGTCGACGACGAACGGCACGTATTGAAGGCGATCCTCTCGGCTCACATGGGCCAAGCGGTGCGCGCCCCCAAGAAGATGTGGCAAGCAGGCCATAGGCCGCGCGGTCGACGCCCCACAGGGTTCAACCGGGGGAAAGCCTTCGCCGATTCCTATGGCGAAGTCGGACGATCCAGACTTCAAGGCGCTCGCGGCCGTCACGGCCGAATTCATCGAGCACCATCGTTACGATACGAAGTGGGGCATGATTGCGGCTCAGCTCAAGGTCACGCACCTCATGCCCGACCGCTTGGTGCGTTCCCAAGGCTTCCATGACGAAGACTACCCCGACCAGGTTCGCTACTTCTTAGGCGAAGTTTACGACGAGAACCCAGAGACGTTCGCACACCTTGTCCAGAAAGTCGTCGGGAAGGGCACCGTCACCGAGGGTATGAGGGAGGAGTATTCTGCGTTGTTCAGTTTCTTAGAGCACGGGCCAATGGCGGACCTTACAATGACGGCGACAGTGCCGGCCCTTCCGCCCGCGGTGCGGTACCTCGATGTGGATAAGCTCCCCGACGACTTCTACCGCGACCTCGTCGAGCTCATCAACCGCTGCTATCGGACCGGCCTCTACTCGCCGCAATTGATTCTTATGCGGAAGCTCGCCGAGAACCTCGTCATCGACGTTCTACGACGCAAGTACGGCGCGAAGGAGCTGGGCCTATACTACGACGCCTCCAAGAAGCGCTTCGTCGACTTCTCGGTGCTCATCACGAACATCGAATCGAAGTTGAGTGACTTCGCGGCAACAGCGACGGGGCTGGACAAGTCTTTCGTGACGAAGCTCCACAAGTTCAGGACGACCGGGAACTCCAACGCGCACAGCATTGACGTCCACGTGAAGAAGGCCGACTTGGACGCCGTGAAAGCGGACTTGACCCACATCGTCAAGCTCCTGTCAGCCGTCTACGACAAGACGCCGCCAGCCTGAGGACGCCGCGGGCGGCGAGGCGGCGGGTCTGATAGGCGAGCCCGCATGCCACCGCGTGGCCGTCGCGATCATGGACCAGCCCGGTCTTCGCGTGTGGAAACTGGGCGAGGTCCTCTCGATGTCCGACAGGGCCGTGTACCATCACGTCAAACGCCTCGTTGCGGCGGGCCTCGTCGAAACGAAGAAGGCGGGCGCGTATCATGGCCTCGAGGCGACCCCCCTCTTGATGGCCGTCACGTCAGGATCGCGCGGGATGTGCATCCGATCGGATGATCCGCCCTCGCCGCCGTGACGACAAGAAGCCACGAGCGAGGGCCACCAATTCCTTCGTCGTCGATCGAGAGTGCGCGTCCGTTCCGCCAAGGGTCAAGCACGCGCCGCTTTGCGGTGCCGAACGCTCTCGCGGAAACGCGTCAAGCGTTCCCGCTCGGGCGGTCCGCCGCGGCGTCGTCGTTGCGCAGGTTCAGGCTTCGCGTCGGGCCCGCTGGATCCGTCGGCACGCGGCGAGGCACCAAAGAGTGACTCCGATGGCGGCGGGAGCGAAGACGGCGTGGCGCCAGGCTGGTGATGGGAACGCGCTTGGCGGAGTCTGCGACCACGCCCATACCCAGATGGAGAGGATGAGGAGGAGCACGGCGAGGCGGGCGATGGGGAGTGCGCGTCCATTTGCCGTGCGGCGGCCGCTAAGATCTCTTGGCTCCGTGTGCTTCTTGAACGAGCCAAAGAGGAGAGGAAGTGGGCGAAACTTGACAGTTCTACGGCAACAGGTCGTAGCCAGCCGCGCTCACGCATCGCGCGTAGACCAGCCCCGTATCTTCGCTGCACGCGTTCTCCGCTTCGCCTGCGACGCTGATCGCGACGCATTGCACCGTCACGATATTGCTGAACGCGCACGTATTGCTGCCGCTCCCCGCATTGCGCGCCGTACCAGTTCCGCTCGCCGCGATGCATTGCGCGCTCACGATGTAGCCGTACACGCATGCGTTGTCCGTGCCCGAGTTCGTCGCGTTGCCGGTGCCGCTCACCGCGAGCACGTCCGCGTCGCCCGTGGGATCCACGTCGACGGGCGCAGCGAGGGCGTTGGGGAGCACGAGCAAGACCGTCGCGAGAAGGAGGCTGAATGCAACCCGTTTCGTCATGTTTCGGATGGTCTCTATGCGGAGCGTGTTCCATGCTCAGCGTTCATTCGTCTTGCGCCTCCCGGAGGAGCAGGACCGCGTCCCTGAAGTCGCGGTCCACCCGGGCGTGCGGGCCCTGTGCGTCATAGGCATCACGGACGACGGCGGTGGGAGTGCCCGTCGTCGCGTAGATGCGCGCGTCCTCGAACTGGGAGACCCAGAGGTGCCCCAGTCCTTCCCGCGCGTAGGGCGCGTCGATCGAGTTCCGGGCCGAGTAGAGGAGGAGCGCTTCGATGCGGTCCGCGTCGTCTGGCTGGCCGGCCGCGCGCCCGCTTTCGATGAGCTTTGCGGCCATCCCGGCAACAAGCGGCGCGGCGAGGCTCGTACCGGTGCCCACCATGTAGCCGCCGGTGTTGAAGCGCGCGATGCAGACGTTGTCACTCCAACTGCTGATGTCAGGGTCGGTGTTGCTCGTGGTCGAGAGGGTCGCGCTCTCGCGCGTTCCGCCGCCCACGACAAGCGCGTGCGGCTCGTTGCCAAACGGCGCGGACCACGAGGGGTAAGGCACGACGCCGGCGTTGAGGTAACCGTTCCCGGCCGCGACGACGACGAGCACGCCGGCGGCTCGGGCCTCCTCGATGGCGGCGGTCATGTCGAGGGGGAGCGGACCGCCGACAAGAGGCAAGCCGCCGCCGATGCTGATGCTGATGACGTCTGCGTTCTGTGTGATGGCCCAACGGATGCCGGCCGTGACGGCTTCATAGGTCCCTGCGGCTTGGTGATCGAGCACTTTGGCGATCGCCAAACGCGCGCCTGGCGCGAACGACATTTTCGGGACCGTGCCACAACTGCCGACGTTCTCGCCCGCGACGAGGCTCGCGGTCGCGGTGCCATGCCCATTGTTGTCGTACGGGTCGGGGCGCCCGCTAACGAAGTCCTTCCAAGCCACGATCTGACCCGGAGCGAACTCGGGATGCCACGCATCGATGCCCGTGTCGAGGACGGCGATGAGGACTGGATCGACTGTTCCTGCGTTCGTCGCGGGAACCTGCACGCTGAGCAGGATCAGGAGCATGATGATGCACGCGCCCATGGGGGCGCGTCGTGGTATCGTCGGAATATCGTTCTCCTCCTCAGGGGAAGACGGGGTCGATGACGCCGCCCACGAAGATGTCGGGTTGGGAGATGCCAACGGTCGCGCCGTCCGCGTGGAACGTGTACGTTCCCTTTGACCACGCGTTGGGTCCGACGAGCTCGGCCGCGTAGCAGCCGCAGTGGGCGATGGCTCCGTCGTCGCGTTCGACCCAAAAGTCGACCGCGTCCACGTCGCCCGTCCACTTCTCGGTCCAGCCGACGAACAGGTTGGGGATCGTCATGGTCTTGGTCGTGTTCACCATCGCATTTGCGCCCACCGGGACGCCGTTCACGGTGACCGGCCCGATGGGAGTGGGGCGGTAGACTGTGGCCCGCGCGTTGAGGTCGCCTTCGAAATCTTCGCCAGTCCACAGGAAGCCGCTGTCGCCCGTGTTCACCGCGTCGACCGTGACGCCCGAGACGGCGGTGACCGTGTACGCCCACCTTTCGGAATCGGCGCCGCCCCATAAGAGGAGGTAGTACGTGCCAACGAGCGACGAGTCCCATTGGAGTGTTAGCATGACGGTGACGTTTCCCGGCTCGTAGACCGCAAGGTCGATCTCTGGCACGGGTCCGCCCGCACTGGACACCTGCATTTGGGTGTCCCACGGACTGAATGCACCCGCGCCGCTTGCGCGCAGTTGGAAGCTCGTCGTGTAGAGCGAGTAGCCGATCACGAACGTCTGGTGTGGGATGTTCTCGAGGCTGATCGCGGTACGGAAGACCGTTCCCGTGGTCGTGATGCGCAAGGCGGCCCATCCGGATCCTTCGCCGCCGCCTGAGGCGATGATGACGGGTTCGCCGATGGCGCCCGCGGGGCCGATGATCGTGCCGAGGAAAAGGAACACGCAGAGCAATGTCGTGGGGCGAGTCAGGTTCATTCAAGCACCTCCGATGGAGTTGACGGTGTCCGCAAGGATCTTCACGAGCGGCAGATCGTATCCAATGACGAGCGCATCGTAACCGGTGGTGGTCGAGTACGACTGGCCCGCCACGTACGCGCGCGTTCCCGTGGGGTCGATCGTGATGCTTGCGGCATCGGGAGCGCGGGTGAAGTAACGCGCGTTCCAGACAACGTCCCCGGTCTGCACGTCGTAGGCGATCGTTTGGACCCCCATTTCTTCGCCAGCTGCCCCGAGGCTGCTCCCGCCCGTGACGACGACGGTGTCTCCGTCGGGGCTTAGCGCGATGGCTTTCGCGTTGTCCGGGTGGGCCGATCCCGAGTTGTCGTAGCGTTCTTGCCAGAGCTGCGTGCCATCATTCGTATCGTAGGCGAGCGTCACGTACCCGACGCCGGTGAGCCAGCCCACCGAACTGCCGGTGACGAAGACGCGAGAACCATCAGGGCTCAGTGCGATGGCGGTCGGGCGGTCCACGTCATGGCCTGTTCCATCGAAACGGGAGATCCAACGGGTCGCGCCCGTGGCGGCGTCATACGCGATGGTCAGGATGTCTTCGCTGGTGCCGGCTCCGTAGCTTTGGCCCGTGACGTAGATCGTCGAGCCGTCGCTGGAGAGCGCAAGCGCGACGCCTTGATCGACCTGGTAGAGCCCGGCCGCGTCGTACGTCTGGTTCCAGATGACATCGCCTGATGCTGTATCGATCGACGCCATGGTCCAGTCGCGATCGAACGGCGTGGACGGCGTCCAAAGATATTTGCTTCCCGTGAGGTAGAGGCGAGTGCCATCTGGGCTCAACGCGAAGCTCGTCACGAAATCTTGGACGCCTTCGTAGACGCGTGCCGAGACTGACGCGCCCGTGAGCGCATCGTAAACGAGCACGATGGCGTCGATCGCCTGGCCCGTGCCGTTCGCGTAGATGCTTTGACCAGCAAGGTATATTCGAGTCCCGTCGGGGCTGAACGCCAAGCCTGCCATGCTCGTGTAGTGCCAACTCGTGTTGGGACCCACATACGTGGCTGTCCACTGGTGGGCCCCGGTCGCGGGGTCGTAGGCGACGATCTGGATGTCCCAGCCGCCCTGGGAACGCTGGACCATCGTCAAGGCGTAAACGAGGCTCTCGTCCGGACTCAACGCGACATTCCTCGCGTACGCGTTAGCGCCACCGTCGTGACGAGCTGACCAGACGCGGTCGCCCGTGCTGGTGTCGTAAGCCGTCGTAACGAGGTCGTTGCGGCTTGCGCTTGCTTGGCTGTTCGCCACGACGAAGTACCGACTCCCGTCCGCGCTCAAGACGCCTTTGAGGGCGTAGTCCGTGCCCGAGCCTTGCCCGTTGTACGCGTCGGTCCACGTCGGGCATGCTATCGTGAGGGAGACGCCGCCGAAGGTGCATGCGTCGCTCTCCGCAGCCTCGACGATGGGATCGACGAGGGCAGCCACCTGGTGGTTCGCCGAGGCCGGCCCGACGAAGAGAAGGACTGCAAGAATGGCGACGATGCGGACGAAGCCCACGTGGCGTGGAGCATGATTGCCTTGGTTCACCTGGTTTAGCCTCCCGAGACTGGCCGCACAGGACCTCCCGTCCAGCACCCAGTCTTCGAGCAGTGAGGTCAACACATGAAGAATGTTCCGACCCAGATGGGTCACATCACCACTCGGATCATTCGCCACTCGCGTCTCTGGCGCATACGGTGGCAGTAGAGCGCGACCGCGCGGCACCCTCCTGGGCGTGTCAACTCAGCATAGGATTATCGCGCCGCGACACGTTCGTTGGATCCCGCATACGCTGCGGAAAGTCGTCCGACCTTGGCTGGGAGGCCAAGTCGGTATGATCTGGAGGCGCCGCATGTCGTCAACTATCAAGATCGTAGAGGATTGCATCCGAGCCGACACGGTCACGCGCGAGGCGCTTGCGCGCGGCGTGGTGAACTATCGGGCATTGGCGCAATGGCTCCTTCGAACGCATCGGCTTGCCGCGACGGAGGCGAGCGTCATCGCCGCGCTGCGGCGCTTCAAGCACGGCGTGGGGGATGATCACCTTGCAGGGGCACGGGAAGTCCTGCGCGACTCGTATGTCAACAGTCGCGCGCGGCGATCGAGCTTCACCGTCCCGAACACGACGCCGATCCAGGAGCGTCTGCCGCGATTGCTCAAGAGCATCGACTATTCCAAAGGCGAGACGATCCGCATCCTGAGCTTCGATGGAGGATTCAAGATCGTCCTCGACGAGTCAAATTTCCAGGATGCTCTCCAGATCCTCGGTGAGAAGAACGTCGAAGACACGAAGCACGGCCTTGTCGAACTCAACGTCGTCATGCCGCCGGATTGCACGGACACCCCCGGGATCTACGCGCTCATCGCGAACGCGCTCGCAGCACGACGGATCAACATCGAGGAAGGTTGGGTGAGCATCCGCCAAGAAGTCGTCTTCGTCAAAGAAGAAGACCTCTTGGAGGCCCACGATGCGTTGTCGAGCCTCACATCCCAAGGCGACGCCGTGCGAGAAGAAAACCACCGCCTCGTTCCAGCACGTGCCCCGGGATCACGGTCCTCTTTGCCAGACGTGAGCCCATGAGGCACCCGCCCAACGCGCCTGGCGCAGTGACTGATCCACGGCGAGTCGTGGAACAACACACGCGCACGCGTGTCATTCATCACGACAAGAACCCCGCGACCCCCCACGTACGGCACGGGATGGCCTCGACGAACAAGACTTCGAGCCCAGAGCCCCATGTGGGTCATCGCGGGCTGAAGCTAAACGCGCTGCTGCATTCCGTCGCTTCGCCGACGATGAAGCGGAACCTGGCATCCATCGTCCATGAGCATCTCGATGGAGACATCGCTGCACGCGAGATCCTCGCCCGCGGCGCGCTTGGCCTTCGCCAGATGGCCCGCTGGCTCATGAAGACGCAAGCGTGGCCCGGCGCGACGGAGGAAGCCATCGTGAGCGCGATCCGCCGCTACCCCATCGAGGGACGCTCGAGGAGTGCAGCACTCGCGCGCCACATGCTTCACAAGAGCCACGTCAACACTCGCGCGAACATCTGTAGCCTCATCCTCCCCAAGACCGCCGAAGCCCACCGCGCCCTCGTGCCGCTTGTGCAATGCATCGACCCAAGCCGCGGCGAGATGGTCCGCATCATCGAGGGCGAACGATCCATCAAGGTCATCGTGGACCGCGTGAAACTAGACTCGGTCCGCAAGGTTCTCGGCGACCGCGACATCAACTACAGCCTCTGCGATCTTGTCGAGTACTCCCTCGTGTGTCCCGATGAGGCGGGCAAGACGCCCGGCATCCTCGCCCTCGTCTTTTCGAGCCTCGCCGCACACGACGTGAACGTCATCGAGGCGGTCGGCGGATCGGGCGAGCAGCTGATCTTCGTCCACGAGCGCGACGCGCGTCTTACGTTCCAGATCCTCCAGAAGATCACGCGCGGCGGCAAAGCTTCGCGAAGCTGAACTCCACGGTCCAGCGGCATAGGCCACGGCCCCGTTCAAGCTTCGAGTCGCGGCCGCTGGATCCGTCGGCACGCGGCGAGGCACCAAAGAGTGACTCCGATGGCGGCGGGAGCGAAGACGGCGTGGCGCCAGGCTGGTGATGGGAACGCGCTTGGCGG
>JBAZZN010000030.1:0-15221 GCA_041658815.1 Thermoplasmatota archaeon | reverse complement strand
TCTTTCTCTTCGCGCGTTCGCCCACGAGACGGAGGACGTCGAGAAGGTGCGGCAGGCGCTGCGGAACGCCGCGCACGTGACATCCGTCCCCATCGAGGAGACCGTTGCGGACGGCTCCCATGGCAATCGCATCCGCATCCTCGAAGCCACGGTGAAGTCCGCTGCGGCTGAGCGCGCGCTTTTCCGAGCGCTGGAGCGCGACGAACCGGGGACCGCAGCTCGCTTGTCCAAGGAAGCGCCCGATCGGCTCGATGATCACCTCAACTTCTTCCTCAGGCTGGACAAGCAGGCAGCCTTCCAGGGACGGTTCGTCCTGGCCAAGGACGACGACGCGATCACGGCGCGTGCGAAGGCCCGGTCTTTCCCAGCGAAGGGCGAGGATCCCCGCCTCCAGGTGCTCCTGGCGCTACGGGACGCCCTAGAGCGGGTGCGGAGCCCGAAACTGGATTGAACGGTAGAGCGGGAACATTCAAGCGAAAGAGGACCGTGCGTTGGTCGTTGAGGTGCCATCTGTGGACATGATCGAAGCCCTCCGCCAGGCGCGCAAGGAAGTCGGCGAGACAAACCGGTTCGACGCCAGGCAAGCCTTCGGCAAGCGCGTTGGCAAGCATATGGTGTTCCCCGTGGGGCTAGGCAGTGCGCTTGCCAAGGCCGTACGCGAGGGCTACTTGACGGTCATCGGTGAGGGATCGCGGCGCCGCGGCCGCACCTACGAGTTCACGTCCAAGGGCCGCGACTCGCTTCCCTAGGTTCATCCGCTGGTCCACCTGTTCTTCGTGCGTGCCCGAGGGCAGTACCATCGTCGAGACCTCACGGGGTCGTCGCCTCGTTCGTGAGTATGATGCCGTTGGCGCTCTCGTGCGCATCCGCATCGAACCCACATCCAGGGGCCCCGTCGAAGCACCACCTCTCGACGCACTCGCTCCTTTGCCGCGCAAGGGCCGCTCCTTCTTGAGTCGCAAGCGCGACCAAGACCAAGTACAAGTGCCTTCGAGGCCACCGGCACCGCCCCGACGCCGCGGTTTCACGGTCATCGCGTCGGAGCCCGTCCCGCTGCCATCGCCCCAAATCGTTCTGCGCGAAGAGCCACCCGAGCCCGCGCGCATCGCTGACTCGCAGCCGATTGCCGCGGCGTTCACTCCGCCGCCTCCTGCTCCCGAGCACTACGAGGTCGCGGACCTAGAATCGCGCGTGGACTCGCTCTTCTTGGACCCCGCGCGGCGTCACAAGCCCAAGAAGCGCGCGCCCTTGCCCGTCCCACAATTCGAGCCGCTCCCACGCGAGCCGTGGGAGGAGCGCCTCGACAAGGCGCTGGGCCGCATCTAGGTCGTTAACCGCGGAGCCGCACGCCGATCTCGCGCAGTTCGCCCTCGCGGAGCCTCGCTTGCGCCTTGAACAAGCGATGGATCGGCCCCACGCCGTCCGTCTCAGAGCGCGGCACGATGTGCATGTGCGCGTGGAGGACCTCTTGCCCTGCGGGGCGCCCATCGTTGAACGCGACGGTCACGCCCTGGATGCCCATGCCGCCCTCCAAGCGCCGGATGACGTGCTGCGCGAGTTCCATCACGGCGGATGCGTCCTCAGGAGGCATGTCAGTGACGCGCTCCGCGTGCCGTTTTGGGATGACGAGCACATGCCCCTTCACTAGCGGTTTCACGTCGAGGAACGCGAACGCGCGTTCGTTCTCGATCACTTTCTCGCTGGGGATCTCGCCGGAGGCGATCTTGCAGAAGATGCAGGTCATGCGACCCCGACTGGAGTGGGGTGGTTTGGGGTTGTCTCCCAAATGCAGGAGGCCGGATTCGAACCGACGAACCACTTAGGACACGATCTTAAGTCGCGCCTCGTTGGCCAGGCTTGAGTACTCCTGCATGGCACGCAGTCGCCTCATGGGAAATGAATTCCCGCAAGCGGATCCAGGCCGCAAAACGGTCAAATAGGGGTCCGGCATTCGTGGGTTGCGCTCCCTTGGGAGCCCATGGCCACTTGCGGGTGTAGTATAGCCTGGCTAGTACTCAACGTTGCCAACGTTGTTGCTCGAGTTCAAATCTCGACACCCGCACTAAAAGGGGGGTCCGGGGGGTTCACCCCCCGGAGTCGTCGCCTCGGGTTTGTATGGTTCTCCCTGACAACCATTGTAACATCATCTCCGGCCGCTTTGTTAGGTCGACAAACCGGCGGCCCGGGACACAAGCCTCCTGTCAGCCTCCAAACCTCCCGAATATTTTGCTCGGGCCGCTTGGTTTCTCAACTTTCTTTGACCAAGCCTGGCCCCGCTGTCTGTCGCGCGAAGCCGGGGTGGCTGATGCTGTCTGAGCCGACTACTGAGAACGCGACGAGCACCATGCCGTTCGCGTCCGCTGTGGCTTCGAAAAAGTCGCCCAACCTCCGGTCGCCCGCGGGCGTGGGGTCCGCTTGGCACCCTGTCCCGCCCTGGCAGATGCCGCCCTTGAAGATCGGCGTCGGCGTCACTTGGGCCGCGTAGAGCGCGGGCGCGCTGCCATCCGCCCCGAGCACCGTCGTCTGGTACACGAACCAGTCGCCTGTCGCCTTGTCGGGACCGCCACTCGAGTTCGTGCCGTACCAATCGATGGCCACTCGACCAGCATCACCCGCAACGACCCACGGCCAGATGTGCGTGCCCTGGCCGCTCGCGAAGAGGGGCTGGCTCACGTGGATGGTCTGCCACCACGTCTTGCCGAGGTCTGGACTACCAGCCAGCCAGATGCCCGACTCGTTGGCCCACGTGACGTACACGTTGCCTGCCGAGTCCAGCGCGGGCGCGCTCATCGCGCGCAGCTTGCTCGACGCGCCCGGGACGTCGCGCTTCTCGAAGTGCGCGCCGCCATCCGTGGACACCGCGATGCCTGTGGGGCAGCCGATCAGTAGGGCCCCGTCATCGTTCGTGATGAACTCCTGCTCACAAGGGCTCGTGCCGACCTTCGTCCACGTGATCCCGCCGTCACTGGACTTGAGGACGTTCTCGCCGCCAGTGAAGTAGTTGCCCATGAAGTAAACGTCCGTCCCATGCGTCGCGATCCAGTTGCGGTCGATTGGCGCACCGCCAAACGAGGCGGCGACATCGTTTCCCTGAAGCCACGTGGCGCCGTCATCGTCGCTCCACGAGACACTGGCCGAGCCCAGCCCCTCGAGGTCCGTGAAATAGACGCGTCCCTTGCTGTCCATCGCGAAGTCTGGGTCGGAGACGCCTTGGCCCAAGCCGCGCGGACCAACGCCGTCGGTCATGGGGAGGCCAAGTGGCTTCCACGTCGTGCCGTTGTCCGTGCTCCGCCACATGTATGATTGGCCCGAGGCGGGCGTCACGAGGTCCGCCGACGGAGGGTAGCGCGTGTGCGTCCAGCCCGGGTGCGCGCCCACGAGGAGCGTGCCCTTCTGCGTGACCTGGATGACGGGCTCGCCGCCCGCGCGCACGTCATCGATGAGCTTCACGGTGAACGAGAGACCGCCGCTCGTCGTGGGCGAGGACGCGCTTGGCGGCGCGTCGGTCGAGCCGGGCGCACCGACGCAGCCCACGAGCAGAGCGATCGTGAAGAGAACGGCTGCGAGCGACCGCGCGGGCATCGCTCGCGAGCGGGGGAGCGGGGGTAAAGAGGTTGTTGTGGCCGACTATAGTGGATCGCGCTGCTTGGGCTCTTCCCATCCCTCGCGCTTGAGGCGGAGCCGCTCCGCGTCCAGCACGAGGGCGCGCAGCAGTATCTCGAGGCGCTCTCTTGCGCCGTCGCTTTCGATTCCCAAGTGACCGAATTGCTTGGGAGAGAAGACGAGTTCGCGCGCGCCAAGCACGGCACCGTGCGCGCGGAGGTGCTTGCGCCCGAGGGCGACTGCGACTCGGCCCTCGCCTGCGTCCGCCGCCACTGCGATAGCGCTGGCCGCGCGGTCCTTCAGCTCTGGCAGCGCAAGCGCTCGCGGATCCGCCTCTGGCCCAAGCAGGAAAAGGACGTAGTCGGCTTCCTGCATGTGGGCTTCGGCTGGCGCGTGGAGCGCGCGGAGGATGGACGCAGCTTCCTTCGCGAGCGCTGGCAGTGGGTCCGTTGCCGTGGGGGGCAGCACGACCAGCACGCCGCGCGCGATGGGATCCTTGCTCACGAGCGCGCGAGGGAAGCCGGGGCGTTTGAGCCTACCTGAACGGACCGATGCACGCGTCCACGCCAGGGGCGAGCGCCCATCCGTCGTCCATGCGCCGCACGAGGCCGCGCGCTTCGAGCCGCAGGAGCATCATGTACGTCGTGCTCCGGGGCCAGCCGAGGACGCGCGAGAGTGCCGTGGGCGAAGCTGGGCCCCCGCGGAGTGCGCGGAGCACGGCGATCGCCCACGGCGTCAAGCGGCGCGGCGGGGGCGTGCCATGATGATAGCAGGCGCTCCGTCCCCCGGCGCGCTCCACGACCAGGTGCCCGGCGCGCTCGAGGACCCGCGCGTGGTACAAGATGGTCTTGTAGTCCACGCCCAACTCGGCAGCAAGGGCCCCAACGCTGAGGCCCGGTTCATGCATCACCCGACCGACGAGGGCTCGTCGGGTATCGTTCGACAGAAGCGTCGCTGTGGTAAGCCGCGTCATCCTAACCTCCCATTCTCCGAAAGCGGCTCCTTCCCCCGTGCGCTGGTGCGGAGTGAGCCCACCGTGGCAGGTCGTAGATATCAAGGTTCTCCCCATTCCCTAGACGATTCGTGACGTCACGCAATTGGGGCAATGCTTGCCTTTTCGCTGCGCATCATTGGGGCCCATGGCGATGGACGATGGGAAGCGTGCCCTGATCTTGGGGCGCGTGGCCGGTTTGCCTGGCGTTGGGACGAGAACGCTCGCAGGGATGCTCGACATGCCCGAGAGCTCGCTCGATTATCACTTGCGCCGGTTGCACCGGGATGGGCAACTCGTGTGTGACGCGCGGGGTCGGAGCGTCTCGTGGTTCATCGCAGGCCAAGGCTATTGCCCGGTGCTGCGCCGCGCCTTGCCGCTCCTGCGGCGTGAGGAGACGCACCACATCGCCTTGCTGTTGGCGGACACCCCCCAGAGTGTGGGCAGCCTCGTGCAAGAGACTGGCTACTCGTTGGGGCTCGTGCGTTGGAACCTCTCGCTCTTGGAGACCGCAGGCTTGGTGGAACGCAACGTCCCGGGGCGCGCGGTGCTCGCCAGAGGTGCGGAGACGTGCCGCGAGAGGGCAATCGCTCAGGAACGATGCGACCAGTGGGGCGCGTGCGCGATTTCGCGGGGCCTCACTTCTTGCCCGTCACCTTCCGCCACAGGATCTGGACGGGATCGTAGTACCGGTCCGCCACGCGTTCCTTCAGCGGGATGATGCCGTTGTCCGTGATCTGGATGTGCTCGGGGCAGACTTCTGTACAGCACTTGGTGATGTTGCAGAAGCCCACTCCTCCCTCTTGCTTGAGGAGGGGCACGCGGTCGGCGGCGTCCGCGGGGTGCATCTCGAGTGAGGCGATGCGGATCATGAAGCGTGGGCCGTAGAAACCGCCGTTCTCCGTGGGCTGGATCATCTTGCTTTGATCGCGCAACACGTGGCAAACGTCCTGGCACAAGAAGCACTCGATGCACTTCCTGAACTCTTGGGAACGGTCCACGTCGATCTGCTGCATCTTGAACTCGCCGTGGGCCGCTTCCTCGGGGGTCATCCCGCGCGGGGTGAAGGGCTGGATGCGCTTGTTCACGGCATAGTTCCACGCAACGTCAGTCACGAGGTCCCGCTTGAGCGGGAATGTCTTGACTGGCTGCACGGTGATATCGCCAGCGGGGAGGTCGTCGATGCGCGTCATGCACATCAGGCGGGGCTGGCCGTTGATCTCGGCGCTGCACGAACCGCACTTGCCGGCTTTGCAGTTCCACCGGCATGCGAGATCTGGGTCCTGCTCGGATTGCACGCGGTGCACGGCGTCAAGAACGACCATGCCTTCTTGGACCTCGACGTCGAACTCGTCGAAGTGCGGCTCCTGGCCTGGCGCGCCGCGTTGGACGCGGAGGTGGACGGTGGACTTCGTGGCTTGCTGGATCTCGACGTCGCCTTTCTGGGACATGAGCTGCTGGACGGTGATATCGACCTTCGACGTGTTCGCATCCGCCATCACACCACCCCCTTGCCCTTGTTGCTGATGTCTTTCACGTCGGCGTCCAAGATCGCCTTCAATTCAGCGGTGATCGGCGGGATCGGGATCACGTTGATGATCATCTTGTCCTCACCGCGTGTGACGACCACGTTGCGGCCGGCCCAATTGGCCTCGTTCATCTCGGTGAAGTCGCCACGCGTGTGGCCACCGCGCGATTCCTCACGCGTGAGCGCGCTGCGGACGCTGGCTTCGCACGCGATGACCATCTTCTCGATGTCCATCGCGACGTGCCAGCCCGGGTTGAATGCGCGCGACCCGGTCGCTTTCACGGCCACGGCGCGCTTCTTGATGGACTCAAGCTCGCTGAGCGCTTCTTCGAGCTGCTCTTTGAAGCGGACCATGCCGGCCTTGAACTGCATCACCACCTGGAGGTCCTCCCACACTTTGTAGGGCGTGTCGGCAGTTGGGCGCGTGCCAGGCGCGGCAAGGAAACCGAGGTAGTGCTGGATGGCGGTCTCGACGCTCGACTCGTCGATGGGGCCGGGCTTGGCCTTGTTCGCGTGCTCAGCAGCGTACAAGCCTGCGCGGCGGCCGAACACGAGAAGATCCGTAAGCGAGTTCCCGCCGAGGCGGTTCGCGCCGTGGAGCCCCGCGGCGGCTTCGCCTGCTGCGAAGAGGCCGGGCACCTTGGGTGCCATCTGCGTGTCGGGATCCACCCGGATGCCGCCCATCGAGTAGTGCATCGTGGGGCCGATCTCCATGGCCTCCTTGGTGATATCGACGTTCGCCAGCTCCTTGAACTGGTGGTACATGGAGGGGAGCTTGCGCTTGACGTACTCGGGGTCGCGCCAGCTGATGTCGAGATAGACGCCGCCGCGGGGCGTGCCGCGCCCCGACTTCACTTCGGCCATGATGGCGCGGGCTACGATGTCGCGCGGAAGCAGGTCAGGCGGGCGGCGCGACTTGCTCGATGATGCCGTGATCTTGCCTTCCCGCAGGAGGTTCTGGTCCTCGACCCACTGGTCCGATTCCTCTTCGGTCGTCGCGTACTCGCCCTTGTACATGTCGGGCACGTAGCGGAACATGAACCGCTCTCCCTTCACGTTCGTCAAGCGGCCGCCCTCGCCGCGGACGCCCTCCGTGACGAGGATGCCCTTCACGCTTGGGGGCCATATCATGCCGGTGGGATGGAATTGGATGAACTCCAGGTCCATGAGTTCTGCGCCGATCTGGTAAGCGAGGCCGTAGCCGTCGCCCGTGTATTCCCACGAGTTGCTCGTGACTTGGAACGCCTTGCCGAAGCCGCCCGTCGCGAGGACGATGGCCTTCGCGCGGAACAGGTGGAACGCGCCGTTGTCGCGCTGGTACGCGAGGCAGCCGTTGATGCTGCCCGCCGCGTCCTTGTAGAGGCGCACCACCGTGTACTCCATGAAGACGTCGATGCCGGAGTGCACGCCCTTGTCTTGCAGCGTGCGGATGAGCTCGAGCCCAGTGCGGTCGCCCACGTGCGCGAGGCGCGGGTAAGTGTGGCCGCCGAATGGGCGCTGGTTGATCCAGCCGTCCTTGGTGCGGTCGAACACGGCGCCCCAGTGTTCCAGCTCCCGCACGCGGTCGGGTGATTCCTTAGCGTGGAGCTCGGCCATGCGCCACTGGTTCACGTAACGGCCGCCCTTCATGGTGTCCCGGAAGTGGACCTTCCAGTTGTCGCGGTCGTCCACGTTGCCCATCGCGGCAGCCGCGCCCCCCTCGGCCATGACGGTGTGCGCCTTGCCAAGGAGCGACTTACAGATGATAGCGGTCTTGCGACCCGACGCTGCGCTTTCGATGGCCGCGCGCAGGCCCGCGCCACCTGCGCCAACGACGATGACGTCAAAGTCGTGCTTTTGAAAGAGAGGTTCTGGACTCACAGGCTCACCGCCGTGATAGAAGTCGCACGACCGACGGAGGCGTGACGGGGTGCCGAGCGAAGCGAGGCGGGGTCCCCGTCGAGCCGAAGGAGGGCGTGCGACGAAGTGGATAATCCGATCAAACGTTCACCCCAAAGAGCGTCGTGCGCCACACGGTGGGATCCATCGGGTGCCCGTTCATCACGACGAAGCGGATGTAGAGGTCCACGCCGGCGACCGTGAGGAGCGAGAGCCAAGCCCACAACGCATGGCGACCGTTGAGCATGGTGACCTTACCCCACAAGCCGTGCCGGTTCCTGTCGAGGCCATCGCAGGAGAAGCAATCGAGCTTCCCGCCCACGAGGTGACGCAGGCTGTGGCAGCCGAAGGTGTAGAACATCAGGAACGCCACGTTCACGAGCATGAGCGCGCTGCCGATGCCGAAGTAGAATCCGTTGGGCGTGATGATGCTGAGGATCGCGTCGTACGCGAGGAACACCGTGATCACGATCGCGGCGTACATGAAGTAGCGGTGCAGGTTCTGGATCAGGAGGAACCCGCGCTCGCCCTTGTAGAACGCGCCCTTGTTCGCGGGCACGGCGCAAGCCATGGGGCGCGCGGTGAAGGCGCGGTAGTAGCTCTTGCGGTAGTAGTAGCACGTGAAGCGGAAGCCCGCGGGGAAGGGCAGGATGATGAACGCGGGCGAGCGCAGGAGGTTCCCCAGGATCGGGATGCTGTGCAGGAAGCCCGGCACGAGGAACGTGAGGTCGGGCGTGCCGAAAGGCGAAGCGTAGTAGTAGCCCCCATTGTCCGCGAGATAATAACCCGCGTAGTCGCCAAACGCCGCATTGTCCAGGAGGGGTTCCAGGAAGCGGTACGTCGCATAGACGATGAACGCGACGTAAGCGACAAGAGTGACCGCGGGGAAGGCCCACCAGGGGTCTCGGCGGTAAGTAAGCGGCTCTTCATGGGCATAGCCCGAGGCCGTGGCCATGGAGGCCGCAGCCGGAGAGTTGAATTTAAGAGTTGCGTACAAACAAGAGGAGTCCACCATGGTGGGACCGGAAGCCTGAAGCTCATTGTAATGCATTATTGCAATATGGCAGAATCGCACCATGCTGGGCGCTTCCCCTACGTTCCGGCGCCTGAGAAGATGCGTAAACCCATCCCGAATCTCGCGACAGTCTATCGCGTCGAGCGGATCATGATCGATGCCAACAAGCGCGGCGATGACCCGATCACGCTCGAGGAGATCAAGCGACGCCTGGGCAGCAAAGGCATCCGGCATGTGACCGTGCGAACCTGCGTGGACGAACTCGTGCGGCAAGGGAAAGTGACGATCACGTCCGATGGTGTTCTCTGGACGTGGCTCTCGCCCGCCGGCGTCACCTTGCTCAAGAAGCTTGGCTACAAGGGTTGACGACTGAGCTACACAGCCCGATACTTGCTCGCACAGCCGACCTTCATCTCGCTCGCGAGTAGGAACGCACGCCCGTCCGCGTCGAAGCCGACGACACCGCGCACGACGACGTTCTTGCCCTCGATGGTGCCGCCGGCCTCCTGGTCGGGCAGCGGCACGGCCGGGTCCCACCTCACGGGCATCTCGCGCGAGCCATCCGCGATGCGGAACGTGAGGGGAGTCGAGTTGCGCTCCACGCTGCCGGGCACGACGCTCGCCTTCACTTCCACCGTCTTGCCAGCGAGCGCGGGGTCCTGCACGTCACTGACGTTCTTGTATCCCTCGGGCGCAGCACCAGCGTATGCCAAGGCTCCGCCTGCCACGACGAGGAGGAGCACGACGAGGATCTTGGCGCGCTTGCGCACGAGGCTGACTCGGGTCGTCCTCCCATGAGCTTTGTGGGGACGGCGTGTGCTGCTGGTCGGGTGGGTAGCCGCCAATCGTCTCTTGCTTGAGCCATCAAGAGAAGGTTGCGCTCGCGTGGGTCACGCCAAGACACAAAGAATCCAAGACACAAGGCAAGGGCTTTCGACTGCCCTCGGGCGCCTTGGGTCCTCGGGTCGCTGCCTTGGGACGACGAGCTGGTACGCGAAGCCGCGAAGCGCCGCGAAGGATAAGCCGAGTTTCTTCGCGTTCTTCGCGCCTTCGCGTACCACGGATCGTGCCGCCGGGGGTCGAACCGAACCCCCGAGGATACCTGCCCTGACCCCCGCACGCGGGGACTCGGGGCACTCGGTACAGCGGGAGTCCTCATCCTCGCGACCGCCTGGTTTGCATTGCCATTCACGCGGGGGGGGGCATTTGCTCTGGGGGCACTTGCGCTTCGCATGTCGCCGTTTGGGCCTACCTCACGGGTCTTGATGCGGTCGCGATCTTGATCCTTGCACGTTCTCTCGCCACGTGACGTCCACTTTTCGGCCCCGTCAGTCTTATAGAGGCCTGCCCCGCTCGCCGCGCCGTAGGTGCGTCGTCGTGAAGCTCCTCTTCCTGCACAGCGATTACATCGAGTTCGAGGCGAAGAAGCCGGCCCTCCGGAACCCGCCAACGCTCACCGATGCCGAGAAGACGGGGCGCGTGGAGGACGCGCTCGTCATCTTGTACAGCGTCGAGAAGTCGGACGAGGACAAGCTCGACGGTGTCGTGGCCGCAGCCATCACGAACCTGAAGGACGTCGCGGGCCAACTGAAGGCCCAGAAGGTCGTGCTGTACCCGTATGCCCACCTGTCGAACCAGCTCGCCTCACCAAGCAAAGCGCAGCTTGCGGCGGACAAGCTGAAGAAGGCCGCCATCGAAGCGGGTTATCAGGTCAGCTCCGCCCCCTTCGGCTGGTACAAGATGCTCAACATCAAGGTCAAGGGGCACCCCTTGTCCGAGCTCTCGCGCACCATCGGCGCCGAAGAGGTCGCTGCGGCGACCGCTTCGCAGAAAAGCGCCGAAGGCGCCGCACCTCGTGAGAGCGAAGCTCTCTCGAAGGAAAAGAAGCTCGTCTCGAAGTGGTACGTGCTCACGCCCGGAGGCGAGCTCATCGAGGCCGACAAGTTCGACTTCGCGGCGCACCCCGAGCTTGCCGCGTTCAACAAGCACGAGCGGTTCGGCACGCGAGCGGCAGGCAACGAGATGCCGCCGCACGTGAAACTGATGAAGGAGATGGAGCTCGTGGACTACGAGCCTGGCTCGGACGCGGGCAACTTCCGATGGTACCCCAAGGGCTCGCTCGTGAAGCGCCTTCTGGAGACGCACGTGAGTGATATCGTTCAGGACGCAGGCGGCATGCGCGTCGAGACGCCCATCATGTACGACTATGAGCACCCGGCGCTCTCGAAGTACCTGAACCGGTTCCCTGCTCGCCAGTACGTCCTCAAGTCCGAGGACAAGGAGTTCTTCCTCCGCTTCGCCGCGTGTTTTGGCCAGTACCTCATCATGCACGATAGCGTGATATCGTACCGCCATCTCCCGATGCGCGTTTACGAGCTGACGCACTACTCTTTCAGGCGCGAGCAGTCCGGGGAGCTCTCAGGACTCCGGCGCCTTCGCACGTTCACGATGCCCGACATGCACACGGTCGTGGCGGACATGGACCAGGCGAAGGCCGAGTTCCTCAACCAGTTCAAGCTCTCGATGCAGTGGATGGCGGACCTCGGCGTCAACTACGAGGCTGGCGTTCGCTTCCACCGCCCCTTCTTCGAGGAGAACCGCGAGTTCGCCGTGAACCTCGCCAAACTCCTCGGGCGCCCCATCCTCATCGAGATGTGGGACGAGCGCTTCTTCTACTTCGTCATGAAGTTCGAGTTCAACGTCGTCGATACGATGGGCAAGGCCGCTGCCCTCAGCACCGTGCAGATCGACGTCGAGAACTGCGAGCGGTTCGACATAACGTACACCGGGCCTGATGGCCAGAAGAAGACGCCATACCTGCTTCACGCGAGCCTCAGCGGCTCGATCGACCGCAACGTGTACGCGCTCCTCGAGACCGAGGCGCGCAAGATGCAAGCAGGACAGAAGGCCCAGCTTCCATTCTGGCTATCGCCCACGCAGGTCCGCTTCCTGCCCGTGAGCGACCAGTACACGCAAGCCTGCATCGAGATGGCCGAGCGCCTTTGGACGGAAGCGAAAGTCCGCGCAGACGTGGACGACCGCGACCAGGGCGTGGGTCGCAAGATCCGCGACGCCGAGAAGGAATGGGTCCCGCTCACCGTCGTCTTCGGCGAGAAAGAAGCTGCCAGCGAGCGCTTGCCCGTCCGCACGCGCACCGGAGAGGCCAAGGACCTCGCGTTCGGCGAGCTCGCGGATCACGCGCGGCACCTGCAAGGCGGGCGCCCCACGATGGCGCTCCCACTGCCGATGCGCGTCACGATGCGGCCCATCTTCCACGGATAGGAGACCGAAGCGAAGTGATCCGTTTCGCAGCGGCCGCAGCGGCATTGCTCTTCGCAGGCTGCGTCTTCGCTGGCGGGCCCGAGGACCTCGGCCCCGTGTGCGAGCGCAAGACCGCGACGCCGTGGCACCCGTACTCGCCTGATGCACTCATGCAAATGACGCAAGCGCCAGCGGACCTCTCGCAGGACGAGAAGCTCGCGCTCCTCGCGCCCGCCGCCCTGCGGCTGCTCACGCTGGGCGGCGCACCATATGCGGGCTTCAACTCCTCGCTCACGAACGATAGCACCACGTGGACGTTCCACGCGAGGGGCGTGTTCGCGAACGCGACCGACGAGTACGACTTTCCCGTCGCGGCGCGCGAGGTCGTGCCCCCCGAAGTGGACGCGCCCAACGCGCTGCGCACCATCGCATGGCACGTCGCGAACCAGACGCCCGAAACCAGCGACGCGAGCGTGCGCGGGCAACTCTTGGGTGCTCAGTGGTCCAGCGAACTGCCCGGCTGCGTGCGCATCGCGTTCTCCACTGGTGAGGGACGACAGCCCACGGAGATCGTCGTGAGCATGGGCCTCTACCGCGTGGTCCAGGCGAAGGGCCCAGTTGGCGGTTGACCCGCGCCGGCGCAAGGGAAGCACAGGATGAAGAGGAGGAACAGCCCGCGGGCATCGCGATTCGACGATGTGCGAGTGCCGTGCTTTTCACTCGTATTCCCGAGAGTCTGCGAAACCACCAAATACCCGAAGCGGTCATCGCGAAAAACGCGGGCCTTCGAATGCCCCGCACGCTGGACGCACCTGCGGGCGCGTCCGCGTCTCGCTACGCTACGACGGTGACCAGGAATGGCCGACTACAAGGTGTACCTGAACGGCAGATTCGTCCCCGAAACGGATGCCAAGATCTCGGTGTATGATCACGGCTTCCTGTACGGGGACGGCGTCTTCGAGGGCATCCGCGCGTACAACGGCCGCATCTTCCGCTTGGACGAGCACGTGGACCGGCTCTTCGAGTCCGCGAAAGCCATCAACCTCCACGTGCCAGTCACGAAGGACGAGCTTCGCGAGCTGCTCCTCGAAACATGCCGCGTGAACAACCTTCGTGACGCGTACATCCGCCCGATCGTCGCGCGCGGCGTGGGCGACCTTGGGCTCGACCCCCGCAAGTGCAAGACCTCGACCATCGTCATCCTCGCTCGCGCCATGGGCGGGCTCTACGGGGACGCCTACGAGCGCGGCCTCAAGCTGTGCTGCGTGAGCATTCGCCGCAACAGCCCCAACTCGCTTTCGCCCAACATCAAGTCGCTCAACTACCTCAACAACATCCTCGCCCGCATCGAGGTCAACTCGCAAGGCATGGACGAGGGGATCATGCTGGACCAGAACGGGTTCGTGAGCGAAGCGACGGCGGACAACATCTTCCTCGTGAAGAAGGGCATCGTCATCACGCCGCCCACGTACAACTCGCTCAAGGGCATAACGCGCAGCGCGGTCATCGAGATCGCCAGGGCGCTGGGCTACGAACTGCGCGAGGACCCCCTCACGATGTTCGACGTCTATGCCGCCGATGAGGTCTTTATCACGGGCACGGCAGCCGAGATCGCGCCATGCGTCGAAGTGGACCACCGCATCGTCGGCGACGGGAAGCCCGGCCCGATCACGAAGCACCTGATGGGGGGCTTCCACAAGCTCACGAACAGCACCGGCGCCCCCATCTTCGAGAAGCCGCCCGTGCGCGCGTAGTGCGCCTGGGATAACGCAAGCAGAACATGACTCGCCCGCATTGTCTTGTAATACGATCGTAATACGTCGCTTGCTGGGCGTGATTCACCGAAAACCGGGAGGTGTCTCGCTTCGGTAGCGTCCTGCTTTGGTTACTACGTGGTTCACGCCAAGAACCCAAGAATCCAAGACGCCAATAGGCACGCCGGCATAAGGAGACCGAATGGCCCGCTGCTTGGTGTCTTGGCTTCTTCGCGTCATGGCGTGACACGCGCGCTGCGCGCTGAACCGTCGCGTCCTCGCGTTGTCGCGTTCACTGCCGATCTCCACAGGATGGTCACTATGCCCTTGCACGAGCGGGAGGCAGGCTTCTTATAGGTCTCTCCCTTTGCCGGCGCGAGAGCCATGACCCGAATCATATGCGAGCCCTGCATCGGCGTGAAGTCCGGCGAATGCGTGGACGTCTGCCCCGTGGACTGCATCCACCCCAAGAAGGACGAGGCGGACTTCGCTGGCGCGGAGATGCTCTACATCAACCCCTCCGAGTGCATCGACTGTGGCGCGTGCGAAGCCGTTTGCCCCGTCGAGGCCATCTTCCCGGACGACTCCGTCCCCGACCAGTGGAAGAGCTTCATCGGGAAGAACTACGAGCACTTCGGGCTCAAGGCGCCCTGAGGGGCGCACTATCCCGACCCGATCTGGGGAGGAGCCCTACGCGGGTTTTTCCCCCGAACTTCCCTCTTCTTCTCATGCGCTCCCGCATCGAACGCATCTTCCGTGGCGTCCCCCACGACGTGGACGTCATCCTTCTCCAGAACTCGCTCGCGCAGCACGTCGATATGGCGTTCTTCCACGCGACGGACCTCGTCTCGGGCGGCGGCTTCGAGCGGAGCAGCGCCGCATTGCACCGGGATGGCAAGCTGGACGTGCTCGTGCCGCTCCTTGAGGAAACGAGCGCGAAGCGCGCGCCCGAAGCCACCATCGAGACGTACCAACGCGCGGACGAGCGCAAGGATTGGATCGCGAGCAAACTCAAGGGCCGATCCAAGATCGGCATCCACGCGAGCGAGCTCGTAACGCAGGACTACCTCGCGCTCAAGGACGCCGCCGGCAAGATAGAGCTCGTGGACGTAACGAAGGCGCTCGATGACGCTCGCGCCGTGAAGGACAAGGTCGAGCTGGGCCGGATCCGCAAGGCTTGCAACATCGTGA
>JBAZZN010000029.1:0-15414 GCA_041658815.1 Thermoplasmatota archaeon | reverse complement strand
TACGCCGTGCTCGCCAAACAGGGATACTTCCCAAGCGAGTGGCTGCACACGCTGCGCAAGATCGACAGCCGGCTACAAGGCCACCCTGATATCAGGAAGACGCCTGGCGTCGAGTTCAACGGCGGCTCCGAAGGCCAAGGCCTCTCTGGCGCCGTAGGCATGGCGCTCGCGGGCAAGATCGACGGGAGCAAGCACCGCGTCTATTGCATCATCGGCGACGGCGAGAACCAGTGCGGCCAGATCTGGGAGGCAGCCATGGCCGCTTCGCACTACCGCCTCGACAACCTGGTGGGCATCCTGGACAGGAACGGCCTCCAGATCGACGGGCCCACTGAGGAGATCATGAGCGTAGAGCCAGTGCCAGAGCGCTGGCGCGCCTTCGGCTGGAACGTCCTCGAGATCGACGGGCACGATTACGAGGAGATCATCGGCGCCTTCGAGAAGGCGCAGCGCGTCGCGGGCAAGCCCACGATGATCGTCGCGCACACCGTGAAGGGCAAAGGCATCTCCTACATGGAGGGCACGCTCTCGTTCCACGGCAAAGCGCCCAGCAAGGACGAACTGGTGAAGGCGCACACCGAGCTTGATATCGCGCGCAAGCGCCTTGAGCTGCGCAAGCAAGCTCCGCCCTCGACGGAGGTGCCAGCATGAGCACGTCACCCTCACGCATACTTGCCAAGCCAGACGCGCCAAAGCTAGCGCTTCGCGATGCCTACTCGCACGCGCTCGTGGAGCTTGGGCGCACGAACCCCAACATCGTTGTGCTCGACGCTGACCTCGCGCTCTCCACGAAGACGAAGCGCTTTGGTACGGTGTTCCCTGACCGCTTCTTCGACATGGGCATCGCAGAGTTGAACCTCATGGGCGTCTCGGCTGGCCTTGCGGCCGCAGGAAAGATAGTGTTCGCCTCCACTTTCGCGGCGTTCGCCACTGGTCAGCCGTACAACGTCATCCGGCAGAGCATCGCGTACGCGAACCTCAACGTGAAGATCGTCGCGACGCACGCTGGCCTCACGGTGGGCGGGGACGGCGCGACGCACCAGATGCTCGAGGACGTCAGCCTCATGCGTGGCCTCCCGAACATGAAGGTCTTCGTGCCAGCCGACGGCCCCCAGACGGAGGACATCATCAAGCTCGTCGCAGAGCTGGACGGTCCCTGTTACGTGCGATTGCCCCGCGGCGACACGCCCATCCTGCCCGAGGTCTATCGCACCGAAGTCGGTAAGGCTATCACTATCAGAGACGGGCGCGACGTCACGCTCATCGGCACGGGCACGATGGTGTACGAGACGCTCAAGGCCGCCGACGCGCTCATCGCGGAAGGCGTGGACGCGCGCGTCCTCCTCATCCACACCGTGAAGCCCATCGACAAGGACGCGATCCTGAAGGCCGCGCGCGAGACGAAGGGCATAGTCGTGGCCGAGGAGCACTCCATCTACGGTGGTGTCGGCAGCGCTGTCTGCGAGGTCACCTCCGAGAACCACCCCGCCCCCATCCGCCGCATTGGCGTCCGCGACACGTTCGGCGAGTCCGGCGACGAGAAGGACCTCATGAAGAAGTACGGCCTGACGGCTGAACACATCCTAGCTGCCGCGCGAGAGATCCTGAAGGGCTGACCGCTCGTTCGACACGCCGTTCTTCACCACGGAGACACGGAGAACGGAGGACGGACGACGGCGTGGAACGGTAAGGAGAGAGACGGAGTGGCGACTCCGCATGCGCCGCAAGTGTGCCCACGAATGCGGCTCATCTGTGCTCCACGTGTGCCACATGTGGATGCTCAGATGCGCGACTGGGCCGCTCGCCCCGTCTCTCTCCTGACCGTGCAACAGCGGAAGCCGCTCCGGTCTCCGCGTCTCCGTGGTGAAAAAGACAGTCGTCCGTGACACACAACGACGCTTACTGCGGCGGTCGCCGCTTGATCTCTGCCGCGAGCGTCACCCGCAAGGCGCGCGCCGGCTCGTAGGCGGGGTCGATGGCGAGGGCCTCCTCCGCGCGCACTATCGCCTCGGGCAAGCGGTGCAGCGCTGACGCGCAGACGGCGAGGCGGTGCAGCGTGTCCGCTGATGGGCCGCGCAGCGCCATCGATTCGGCGAAGCACGCTTCCGCCTCGGGCAAGGCATCCAGCGCGTCGAACACCTCGCCCAACGCGAAGGGGACGTCGCGCTCCTCCCCGATGGGAAAGTACGCATCACGCACGCGCCGCGCGGCGTCGAAGATGTCGAGGCGGACGCTTGGCGGCGCCGCGGCGACGCCCGCGAGGATCGTGGGCACGCAGATGTGGAACACCTCGCCGTCCCAAGCGCTCGACCGGAGCCACGCGAGCGCGCGCTCGATATCAAGCCGGTCCTTCTGCCGCTCCAGTGTGCGCTTGAGCACGAAGAAGTCCTCTGGGCCGCCCGCGTCCAGCTCGGCTTCGAACGCTTCCTGCGTGCGGCTGCGCAGCGCCTCGTCACAACCCCAAAGGAAACCGGCGGTCGCCAAGTGCGAGGGGTGGTGCGCAGGCAGCATCGCGTGGCCGCCCGTCGAGCGCGCGTGCTCGGCGAACGCGTGGAAGTTGACGTCCAGCGAGAAGCTGCCGTGGCGCTCCAAGTGCGGCGGCTCGAGGCCAAGCAGCGCTTCCTCGTGCACGTGGCCGCGGTCCGCTGCGAGCAAGAAGAGCCGCCCGCCGCAAAGCGCGCGTAGGTGCCCCACGAGGCGGAGTCCCGCGATGGGGAAGAGGAAGTGCCCATCCGCCATGCGCGAGGCCAGCGAGCGCAGGAGCGAGTCGAGCTCGGCGTCGCCATAGGGCGCGCTCGCGATCGGGCCCGGCTCGAAGGTGGTGACGAAGCGGCCCAAGTTCTTGGGGTCCCCCGATTCGAGCCCTTCTGGCAGAGTGAGGCGCAAGTGGCTCTCGTGGAGCGCGCCGCCAGCGACCTCGTAGAGGTCAGTGGGCACGCCGTCGAAGAAGTAGTTCGCCACGACCACGAGCGGGTTCGCGTCGCGCGCGTCTGGACGCAGCACGTCGCCACTCTCGATGAGGCGCACTTCACCAGGTTCCTCTGCGTCGAGCACCGCGAAGTCGAGGAGCCCCCTCTTCACGAACGGCGCGAAGCGCGGGTTCGCGCGCAGCGCCTCGATGGGCGCTCGCGTGAGGTCAGTGATGACGAAACGCACCTTGACTCCGGCGCGGGCGGCCCCGCCGCGGCGCGCTTCCAGCTCCCGCAAGAATCCAAACGCGAAGCGCCCGGAGCCAGAGCCAAGCTCCACGATGCTGATCGGCCTCGATGCATCCACCGGGCCCAGCCGGCCGGCCGCCACGTCCTCAAGGAACGCGTTCACCACGCGCGCCATCGCGCGCGCGATGAACGCATTCGTCGTGACGTAACTGGGCACGCCGCTCTTGGACCACGCGCGCGGATCGCTCGCGGAGAAGAACGCGTGCTGCAAGCGCCACAAGCGCGACTGGGACAAGCGCACGCCATCCTCGACGACGAACATGGGACCAGGACGAGGCCCGTCCCGAGCGTGCAGCGCGTCGTCAACTCGCTCTGCTGGAAGCTTCCGCCGAGCCACGACGAGCGCGAGCCGGCTGCCACCGGAAAACATCTCGCACGACGAACCACCCGACACGACTCCCGGGGAACTCCCTGGGGCCGTTCTTGGGCCGTCGAAGCGCGTTGGGTTCTTGGGTTCTTTGCGTCTTGGCGCAAGGGACGCCACGCCAGGAATCCAAGACACCAAGACCCCAACGAGCCCACCACAAGTGGCGAGCGTGGCGCGTCTGGCGCTCGTGGCGTTGTCCAATGCTGGGCGGCCAGGCGTCCTGACGATTCTGCACCGATCCCCGGGCAAAGTAGGTTCTTCACCGGGCTCTGCGGCCGGCCCACTGAATGCGTTTTTCACCGGGCTTACCCACCCATCTCCCCGCGAGGTCCGCGGAGGGGTCACGGGCGAGCGACGCCTTTTCCGGCCTCGTGCCCAGGCGCTCTCTTGGCCCCATCGCGCACCATCTTCACTTGCACGAGGAGGCGCGCTTTCCACTTGTCCCAATCGGCGTCCGTGACGACTTGCTCGACGAAGCTCGTGACGAGCGCGTCTGGAACGAGGCTGCTCGCCAAGGACTTGACGATGCTGCGGAACTCGGCTGCGTCAGCGGTCGCTCGCAGCTTCGTCACGACTTCGCTGTCAGTCCTCGCACGCTCGCCCAGCTTGGAGCCGACCGCGGAGAGGATGCCGTAAGCTTTCTTGACGTCCATCAGAGGAACCTCAGCGGATGGGTGGAGGCGGGCCCTTCTTCTTGTGCTTGTGTTTCTTGCGTTGCTCCGCGAGCTCGCCGCGCTTGCCCTTGAGCAGCGAGGGCGGGGCCTTGTGCTTCTTCTGTGGGAGCAGCGCGAAGCCGACGAAGCACGCTGCGACGACGAGGAGGAGCCAGTAGATCGGCTCGGCGAGGTCGTCGCGCGCGTAGAAGAAGTATGACGCACCGCCGATCGCGAGGCCGATCGCCGTGAAGAAGACCCACTCGTAGAGCCTTCCCCTGGGGTGCGTGTGGAAGAAATCGAAGAGACGCCCGATCGCGCTCTTGGGCAGTGCCACGAGGGCGCGAGCGCGGGCCTGGCTCTTCAGCGTTGCCGCCCGATCAGAACAACGCGTTGCCCAACGTGCCGATGGCCGCACCGACGCTTGCGACGCCCGCGCCGATGACCGTGCTCACGGCGAGCAGGATGCCGGCGAGGAGGAAGGCAACGGCGAGGTTGCCCTTGGCGATCTCCTGTTGCTCGTCCATGCCCTTCGTGACCTTGCCGAAGATGGAGAGAGCGATGTAGATGGCCGCGCTGGCGAGGCCCAACCCGATGAGGAGGTTGATGAGGCCGCCCAGGAAGGAGACGATGGTCGCCGTGACGCTCTGGTTGCCGATGTTGAGCACGACGTTCGTGAGGCTGCCAACGCCTCCCGAGATGACGGTGGCGTACGACAGGATGACGGCCGCGAGGATGACGCCCACCGCGGTGTTGCCGCGCTTGAGCTCGGCCATCTCGTCGATGCCCTTGGTGAACTTGTCGAAGATGCGGATGCCCGCATAGACCGCGAGCATCGCGAAACCTAGGCTCACGAGCACTTGCACGAGGGAGATGGCAAGGCCAAGGAGGGCGGAGTTGAGGGCGGGTTTGACGGGTTCGGCAGCCTGCGCAAGGAGTGGGTAGAGCATGGTGTTCAGGGTGCCGGGATGCAGGCCCCCAAAATAAACTTCGTGAAGGGTGTCACCCCCGCTGGCGACAACGCCCCGCTTTTCCCGTCGCCGAGCGGGTGGAGTCCCGATGGCGAAGAGGAGCAGGTTCCTGCCCCCCTGGCCCTTGGTCGGCGGGCACGAGGCATCGTCCGACCCAGCGCCTGCACAGGTCGCACGCGCACCCACGCCGAGCATCGAGCATCACTGGCTCTTGGTCATGGTGGCCCGCCCCGGCCCCCACGAGCCATTGCCCGTCGCCGGCGCGCGCGTGCTCGTCCGCCCGTACCCGCCTGGCGCCACGCGCCCGGGGGACGTCGTTGCGCGCGGCACGACGGGGGCCGACGGGAACGTCTCGCTCCTCCTGCCCGCTGGCCGCTACGCGCTCGCCGCACGGCACGCGGAGGAAGGAAAGTACGTCACCCTCACCCTTGAGCACGCTGGCCGAGCGGTCCTCCTCCTGGAAACGATGGGAAAGCGCGTCACGATCACGATCGAGACATCCTCCATCGATGGGCGCCCCTCGTCCAACGTTGCCGTCGAGGCGCGAACTCTGCCCGGGGGCACCATCGCCGCGCGAGGCGTCACGGACGATGAAGGCGTCGTCAACCTGAGCGTGCCGCCTGGAGCTTACGAAGTGGACACGGGCGGGACCGTGACGAAGACCTACGTGGAGACCGACACGCTGCTACGCCTGACGGCAATGCCTGGAAACGCTGCGCCGCAGCCCGAGCCCGAAGAGCGATCGCGCTACCAACAAAAAGTGCGCCAAGCCACGAACTACGTGGCCCCATACGACGTCGCTTCGGTGCGCGAAGACATGTACAACTGAAGGTTTCCCCCCGTAACCCCCACCGAACCCTTTTCCTGTGGGCCCGCCCTCGCGCGGCGCGTGACCAAGGACCAGCCCCTCACCTACGCCTCTTCCGGCGTGGACATCAAGGCCAAGGACGAGGCGGCCAAGGCCATCACGGGCTTGCTCTCGTTCGTGCGCAGCGGCACGATGGGGAAGCCGTTGGGCGGCTCGGGCCACTTCGCTGGCATGGTCGAGTTCGGCGAGTATGCGCTCGTCCTCGCCACGGACGGCGTGGGAACCAAGCTCGAAGTCGCCACTGCCATGAAGAAGTGGGACACGGTGGGCATCGACTGCGTCGCGATGAACGTGAACGACGCCGTGTGCGTGGGCGCCGAGCCCATCGCATTCGTCGATTACCTCGCCGTCGAGACGCCAGACCCGCGTCTCGTCGCCGAGTTAGCGAAGGGACTCAACGAGGGCGCGCGCCAAAGCAACATGACGATCATCGGCGGGGAAACGGCCGTCCTCCCCTCGCTCGTGAAGGGATTCGACCTCGCGGGCACCGTGCTTGGCTACGTCAAGAAGGACCGCTTGGTGAGCGGCGCCTCGATCCGGCCTGGCGACGTCCTCATCGGCGTGGCGTCCAGCGGCGTGCACAGCAACGGCTACACGCTGGTGCGCAAGGCCATGGAACGAGCCGGAATAAGCTATCATGACAAGATGCCCGATGGCTCGACCGTCGGCGCTTGCCTGCTGGAGCCCACGCGCATCTACGTGAAGGCCGTCCTTGACCTACTCCAAGCCGTGCCGCAGGGCAGCGTGCACGGCATCTCGCACATCACTGGCTCGGGCTTGCTGAACGTTCCGCGCCTCAAGAAGGACGTGCGCTACGTCATCGACGAGCCCATGCCAGTCCCCGCCATCCTGCAACAAGTGCAGCAGTGGGGCGACGTTGCGAAGGACGAGATGTACCGCACGTTCAACATGGGCATGGGCCTGTGCGTCGTCGTATCGGCCGAGCAAGCGGACACGGCGGTCCGCACGCTCGCGAAGCACTTCCCGGCCAAACGCGTGGGCAAGGTCGTCGCGGGCACGGGCATCTCGCTTCCCACCGTGGGCGTGGAGCTCACGGGAGCGAAGGCGCAGTTCTAGGGCCCACCAGTTTGAGGGCATGTGGTTGCATCCCGCCGTGTTTCTTGTACGCGAAGCCGCGAAGCGCGCGAAGAAAGCGAATCTTGCCTTCGCGTTCTTCGCGCCTTCGCGTACCAGAACAGGCCCCGCTCCAGCTTAACCGACTACGGATGGGCGACCACCGATCGTGCGACTTCGCCCCGCTCCCGACATTGTCGGGGAACGCTGAAGTTCTCCACCGTGCAGGGAAGCGTCAGTGAACTGTCATGGTCACGAACATGGTCCGCAAGGCACTCGCGCGTGATGAGAACGGCGTTTCCCCCGTCATCGGAACGATCCTGATGGTGGCAGTGACGGTCGCCCTGGCAGCGACGGTCCTCACCGTGATGAACGCGTACGGGAACAAGGCACCGGCGGAATCGACGTCCGCGAACTTCAAGGCGAACGCGGTCGACACGAACAATGACGGCGCGACGGACGCCATCAAGCTCACGTACATCGGCGGTCCAGCCAACATCACCGCGCAGGTCTCCATCAACAACCCGGCAGGCGATGGCACCATGGCGCCCACGCCCGCAGGAACGACCTGGAACGCCGGCGACTTCCGCATCTACGACGCTGCAAGCTCGGCTGGTACCTGGTTCGTCACCGTCAGCGTGCTTGGCGACACGGTCCTGGACTCGACCATCGTGCTCGACCAGTGAGTCTCGGCTGGCGGGGGAGAGCGAGCATGGCCCAACACGTTCCAATCCTGGACTTCATCCACGAGCTACGCGCCGCGGGCATCGAGGTGGAGTACGCAGACGTCCTGACGCGCCCCCAAGCGTATTGGGAGCGCTTGTCGGTGGACAGGCGAGCGCTCCTCTTCGCGCGCCTCAAGATGGACGTGCCGCATGATCCAGCGCTGTCGGTGCAAGTCGTCCGCCGACGCGCTCACACTGCCCAAGCGGAGAACGTGTTCGTCCGACTCATCCCCACCAGCGGCGAGTCCCGCGTGTCGCTCTCGCGCGCGCGGGACTCGCTCTTCTACTCCACGACCACGCCACCAGAGGCCACGACTCCATCAGGGGGATCGCCCTCGGAGATCGCTCCCCTTGAGGCCTTCCAGCCGGGGAGCGCGCGCCAAGAAAGGCCGCTCAGCGCGCTGTGCCTCCTAGACGCGGTCTGGGGAGCGCCCTACGATGCAACGCGTGACGGAGCGCTCTATGCCTCCGACGTCCCAGACGAGTACAAGCTCGTCGAGGAATACGAAGTCGAGCCAAGCTTCTCCTCGATCTCGATCATCATCCGCGGCGACTCCGAGAAACGCTATCAGGTCAACGAGCCGCGCCTGAGCGAGCTCGAGCTGGCCCTCGCCGCGACGCTCAACGAGCGGTTGCGCGACGCGCTGGTCTTCGACGACGGCGGACAAGGAGACGACCGGCCGCGCCACATCGCAAAGCACCTCTTCGCGCTCCTTCATGCGTACCGGTTCCGCGTGGACCAGCGGACCGCCTACAAGCTGGGCTACTACTTCCTGCGCAACTACGCGGGCTTCGGCCGCCTCGACCCGCTGATGCGCGACGCCGCCATCGAGGACATCAGTTGCAACGGACCCGACGTCCCACTATACGTCGTGCACTCGAAGCACCAGAACCTGCCGACGAGCCTTGTCTTCGAAGAGATGGAACTCAACAGCTTCACGATAAAGCTCGCCCAGCGCGGCGGCAAGCTGCTATCAGTGGCGCAACCCCTCATCGATGCGACGCTTCCCGAGGGCTCGCGCATCCAAGCGAGCCTCGGGCGCGAGGTCACGAGCCGTGGGAGCGCTTTCACCATCCGCAAGTTCCGCGAGGACCCGCTCACCGCTGTGGACCTCATCCGCGGCGGCACGCACACGCTCGACACGATGGCGTTCCTCTGGTTGATGGTCGAAGCGAAGCGCAACCTCGTCGTGATGGGGGCCACGGCCTCTGGCAAGACGACGACGCTCAATTGCCTCTCGCAGTTCGTGCCGCCCACGCTCAAGGTCGTCAGCATCGAGGACACCCGCGAGATCACGCTCCAGCACGAGAACTGGCTGGCCGCAGTGACGCGCGACTCGTTCTCGGGACAAGAAAGCGAGAAGATCTCGATGTACGACCTCCTCCGCGCGGCGCTTCGCCAACGCCCCGAGTACATCATCGTGGGCGAGATCCGCGGCGTGGAGGGCCTCACGCTCTTCCAAGCGATGAGCACGGGCCACACGTGCTTCTCGACGATGCACGCGGGGAGCGTGGAGAACGCCGTGTACCGTCTCGAGAACGCGCCCATCAGCGTCCCGCGCGTGATGCTCACGTCCCTCGACTTCTTCCTCCTGCAAGGCGCCGTCGAGGTCGCCGGCCGCCAAGTGCGGCGCATGCTCAGCTTGGTCGAAGTGAACGGGGTCGATCCTGCTTCGCGCAACCTCCGCACGAACGAGGTGTTCCGCTGGGACGCGACTCGCGACGCGCAGGAAGCCGCCAACGCCAGCACGGTCCTCGACCAGGTTCGCAACAAGCGCGGGTGGTCGCGCGCGCAGCTCGATGAGGAGATCGCCGCGCGCAAGAGGGTGCTTGCCGGTCTCGTCGAGCGCAAGGAACGAAGCTATCAGCAAGTCGCGACGGCCGTGCGGGCGTTCTACGCTGATGGCCGGAGCGTGCCAGCACCGCCTTCGGCCAGCGCCAAGGGAGGCGCGCGAAGGTGAGCCTTGTAGAAAGCGCTTACTTTCGCGTCTTCGAACCCTTCTGGTCATTCGACGCGGCCTCGCGCAAGGCGACGACACGGGCGCTACGAGCGGCACGCATCGGCATGCTGCCTGAACTGTACTTGACGCTCTCGTACCTCTGCGCCGCCGGCTTCGGCGCGATAGCGTGGGCCGCGACGAGTCTCGCGCTCGCCATGATGACGCCGGTCCCTGCGTTCCCCGCAGCCGTCATGGGCGCCGGGGGCGGCCTTCTGGGCTTCTTCGTCACGCGCTTGTGCTTCCTCGCGTATCCACGCACGGTCGCCGCGTCCCGCGCTCGCGCCATCGACCTCGAGTTCAGCTCCGTCGTGACGCTTTGCTACGCGCTCGCACGAGGCGGCGTGAACACGATCGGGATCTTCCGCGCGGTGGGAGAGGAACGCTCGGCGTACGGCGAGATCTCCGTCGAGTTCGAGCAGGTCATCCGCGAGATCGATCGCACCGGGAAGGATCTCAACAGCGCGCTCCAAAGCGTCGCGGCCACCACGCCCAGCGAGACGCTCCGCGCTTTTCTGGACGGCCTCGTCACGATCCTCAGTTCTGGCGCGGAGCCGCGCGACTACTTCAAGCGCCAAGCCTCAACGCAGCTCTCGGGCGCCTCGCTCCAACTAGACAAGGAGCTGGAGCAGGCTGGGCTCCTCGCGGAGTCCTACGTGAGCGGTCTCCTCGTCCTCCCCCTCCTCCTGATCGTCGTCTTGACGGTGCTATCCGTCCTCAGCGGGCAAGGCGCCACGATGGTCATCCTCATCGTGTTCGTGGTCATTCCAGGCGGCACCATCGCGTTCCTCACGCTCACAGAGATGCTCATGGTGGCAACCCCGCTATCGGTCCCGCGACGATCGCCGGATGCGCTCGCTGATTTCGGCATGAGCACGCTGCCCCGCGAGCTGCTCGTGCTGCCACCGCCCCGTGCGGAGACGCTTACCGACGTGTCCGAGGATCTCGCGCGAACTGGCCTCGAAGCCAAGGCCGTCAGGCGGCGCTTGGTCATCGAGTGGTTCCGGCGCCGAGTGGTGGAGCAATGGCGCGCCTTTCGCGACCGCGCGCTCGTTCGCCCCGCTGACGCGTTACGTGCAAGCGCCGTGCTCGCCGCCCTGATCATCGCTGGAGGAGGAGCCTTCCTGCTCTGGCGCCACGCGTCCGGTCGCGAGTTGAGCGTGGGCGCGACGACCTTGGGCCTCGCAGCCGCGCTCGTCGCCTTGGTCCCAGTCGCGATCTTCCAGGAAATGCGCGTGAGCCGCGCGCGCGAGGTTGACGCCCAGCTTCCTGAGGTCCTCGGTCGGCTCGCGGGCTTCAACGAGAAGGGCGTGAGCCTCCTCAAGTCATTCGAGATCCTTGGGCATTCGACCCAAGGAGACCTTGGTAACGAGCTCCGCGGCGTGGAACGCGACGTATCGTGGACCGCGAACCTCAAAGGCGCTTTGGGGCGCCTGCGCGAGCGCGTCGCCACGCGCCGTATGACGAAGCTGAGCGTGCTCTTCGAGCGCGGCATCGGCGCGACTGGCAACCTCAAGGAAGTGCTCGAGATCGCGGCCGCCGACGCGACAGTGAACGAGGGCCAAGCCGCCAAGAAACGGCAAGCCATGATGAGCTACGTCGTGGTCGTCTATGTCGTCTTCGCCGTCTTCCTCTACGTCATCTACATGGTCGTGGACCTCTTTTACGGCTCGGGCGGCTTCGCCACGATCGCGGCAAGCAGCCACGTGAAGGGCATCCACGTCGGCATCCCGCCCGTGCAAGCGCAAGTGCTCTTCTTCCACGCGTCCCTCATCCAAGGCGCGTGCTGCGGCCTCGTTGCCGGGAAGCTTGGCGAGGGACACATCCTGTCGGGCATCAAGCATGCCGCCATCATGAGCATCATCGCGTGGCTCGTGTTCGTGCTGATGGTGTTCCACTGAGCGAAAAGGCCCCCCCGGCCAATGTCCGAGGCCTTATGTTAGGGAACCAATCTCCCGATCATGCGTGAGTTACCCGCCCCCAGACGCTGGCCGGTACGGTAGCACGAGCTACCGCGAGCGCGGCCCCCAAACGCCCCGCAAGCGCATGATGGCGCAAGGCCGCAAGGGCCACTTCATGTACGACGCGAAGGCGCTCCTCCTCAAGGTGCCAGGCAAGATGGACGAGGCCGCCATACGCGCGTTCCTCGAATCGGTCTTCGCGCGCGGCACGCGCCACAGCACGGAGGACGCGCGCAAGTTCCTCGACGAGAAACTCGGCGACGAGTCACTGAGCAAGGAACAGCACGCGGGACTCGCACGGCTCATTGAACAGTACTCGTTCTGGCGGTGACGGCTGCGCCCTGCGGGCGCACCCGGCACGCTCCGACTCGACTCCGGCTCGCTTCGCTCGCCGGTGACCGTTGGGGGCCTGCGGCCCCCGGTGGCCACTCGTCTTTTCACAGGAATGCCCCTGTGGGGGCGCTCCGCTCGCGGCCGCTGCGGCGGCCGCTTCGCTGCGGCCCCCATAGGGAGTCCTCACATTCCTGCGAAAAGCCGAGTGGCCTCTCTCTTGATGTGGGCCGCGGGGCCATCGGAATCTTTAAGTCGTTTTGAGTCCCAATTGAGTCCAACATGAGTCCCGTTCCTTTGGCGGCCCTGCGGAGCGGGGACTTGCCCCGCACCGTTCGTCCCGACTCTCACCCAGCCCGCGTTCTCACGTTCCTCACGAAGCATCGTGAAGAAGCGTGGCGGGCCCACGAGCTTGCTGAGAAGTTGGGCACGGACCAGCACACGATGGGTGCCGCGCTGAGGCGCCTTCGCTCTCGGGGCCTCATCGACAAGCAAGGACCCTACTGGTTCGCGCTCTCCGAACAAGAGTCTGCCCAACTGCAAGCGGCCCTTGCGACAACTCTCGCGGCCAACGAGCACCTTGGCGCGGAAGACCCGGACGATTGGGCGCACAACCCACGATGAAGCAACGCTGGATCACGAGCTACAGCGGTCGGCTCTCCCACGAGCGGTTACAGCAAGCCCGCAAGAAGGTCAAGAGCTATCTCTGAGCGCACCGCGGGCGCGCCACTTAGGCTACCCCGAGGCCGGCTTCCGTCGCCACGCCAGGACGCCGGCACATAGCGCCACGAATGACACGATGAAGCTGGCGATGACGAAGGCCGGCTCGCCCGTGTCGCGCAGGCTCAACAGCGACATGACGGCGACGACCATGGCCGCGAATGACCCCGCCACGATCGCTGGCTTCGGGATCGTTCCGCGCCCGCTCGCCGCGAGGAGCAGCGCGAGCGCCCAGAAGGCGATCGCTACTACGATCACGAGGAGTGCGAGCACGAAGAAGGTCAGCGAGAACAGCTCTCCGGTCGCGCGCGCCATCGCCAAGTAGGTGCCAACGAGGATGACGGCGAGGCCGAAGCACACGAGCGCGGCTGAATACGCGGCCCGGACGGGGGTCATGCTTCCGCATCGCCTTAGCACTATAACGTCGCTTCGCACGGGGCTTCTTGTACGCGAAGCCGCGAAGCGCGCGAAGGAATTCTACCATGGCTTCGCGTCCTTCGCGACTTCGCGTACCAGAACGGGTACTCCACCACGCACACAGGGTGCGGCAGATGATATCGCGCAGCAACCGCCTGCAGCCGGTCAACGTGGTGGGTCAGCTTCGCGCACGCGGGGAACGCCTCGCTCGCGCGTCGCCGCGGACCTCGCCCTGCGGTCCATCCCCGCGCACGCGGGGAACGCCGCCCCCTGCTGCTCCGCCCCCAACAGTGAAACGGTCCATCCCCGCGCACGCGGGGAACGCCACACGAGCCTCAACCAAGGCACCACCTACTACGGTCCATCCCCGCGCACGCGGGGAACGCGTCCACTTCAACGAGTACGACGCCGAGGGCTTCGGTCCATCCCCGCGCACGCGGGGAACGCTAGCCTGTGGCGAATCCAGGAACTTTGTCCTTCGGTCCATCCCCGCGCACGCGGGGAACGCACGTGCCGGACGTGCGGGACCATGATGGACGTCGGTCCATCCCCGCGCACGCGGGGAACGCCGCAGCGGTGGGGTCGCAAGGATCGGGTGGATCGGTCCATCCCCGCGCACGCGGGGAACGCATGCCCGAAATGATGACCACAACCTACGGATCCGGTCCATCCCCGCGCACGCGGGGAACGCGCGTCAGGCAACTCGTGACTGATTCGGGGCTGCGGTCCATCCCCGCGCACGCGGGGAACGCTCGCCGAGATGTCCCTTGGATCGCGTGCATCGCGGTCCATCCCCGCGCACGCGGGGAACGCTGGGGCATATGGGGATAGTGGGGCTAATGGTGCGGTCCATCCCCGCGCACGCGGGGAACGCGTCGCCGCCGCTACTGCCGCCGCAGCCTACGTCGGTCCATCCCCGCGCACGCGGGGAACGCGTGGAGCTGGGCCGCGCCATCGCCGCGATCCTCGGTCCATCCCCGCGCACGCGGGGAACGCCACCAGCACGTATTCGAGGCCGGAGGATTGGGCGGTCCATCCCCGCGCACGCGGGGAACGCGTCCACGCGCCCTCACCCGACCGGACATCGAGCGGTCCATCCCCGCGCACGCGGGGAACGCGAAAGTGGCGACGAATTCGACCCACCCATTTTCGGTCCATCCCCGCGCACGCGGGGAACGCGATGAGGCTCAAGCGGAGGCTCGCGTCCGCTGCGGTCCATCCCCGCGCACGCGGGGAACGCATGACCGCAAGCTGCCGCTTCGGGTCCTGGCCCGGTCCATCCCCGCGCACGCGGGGAACGCCACGTCTTGCCCGTGCCTGGCGCCCCGTAGAACGGTCCATCCCCGCGCACGCGGGGAACGCGGCTTGGGCGCCGCGACGATCCTCGGGTGGATCGGTCCATCCCCGCGCACGCGGGGAACGCAGCGAGACCGGCGGCGACGGGCGCCACTACCTCGGTCCATCCCCGCGCACGCGGGGAACGCCAGTCCTCCTGCGGCCATGATCCATTGAGGCCCGGTCCATCCCCGCGCACGCGGGGAACGCGTCTGGGTCGGTGAGGAGTTCGACTTGGTCGTCGGTCCATCCCCGCGCACGCGGGGAACGCCGGGAACATGACGAGCATGACACGGACGGTGACGGTCCATCCCCGCGCACGCGGGGAACGCTCTTTGAGCTCGCCGATAATGTTCGAGAGGGACGGTCCATCCCCGCGCACGCGGGGAACGCCAGTGCGCCTCCGCCGTCATGGTGTCAGTTGGCGGTCCATCCCCGCGCACGCGGGGAACGCGCGCTCGCATCCGCTGACGCCGATTGGGTCACCGGTCCATCCCCGCGCACGCGGGGAACGCTGCGATGCGGGGCTCGCGGGCAGATTATCTGTCGGTCCATCCCCGCGCACGCGGGGAACGCATCCTGAAGACCCCCGCCGTGCTCACGAGGTTCGGTCCATCCCCGCGCACGCGGGGAACGCGTCGTACTTCGCGATGGCGAAGACGATGGCTACGGTCCATCCCCGCGCACGCGGGGAACGCACATCCACCTGGTCCACGAGTTCCGCTGTTGTCGGTCCATCCCCGCGCACGCGGGGAACGCCGCTACAAAGGGTGGGCCC
>JBAZZN010000028.1:0-15446 GCA_041658815.1 Thermoplasmatota archaeon | reverse complement strand
GTTGCTCCGTGGTCTTCAGATCGCATCCCGCCGGGCGCAATGAGTGGGCCGGCAGCACTTGGACCGCGAGAAACGATATTGTCAAGAAGGAGAACAGGGTTGGGCTGGGCCTCGCGGGCGACCACGCCTCGCGCCCCACGAACGCCCAGCGTGGGCCAGTGGGAGGACCTCGAGGAAAGCCATCGGCGCCGACGAGGCCGCCCCAACCAAGCGCCTGCCAAGATATGAAGCCCGCCACTACGCCCAATAGGGCGCTCGGCCCCTTCGGCTATGAACGGAGGTGTTATCCTGCGAACGTACCAATCGTTCTCCAAGGGACCAATCACATGAAGGCCAACCAAGCGTTCAGAACGCGTGATGACGCGGTCTCGCCCGTCATCGCGGTCATCCTCATGGTCGCCATCACGGTCGTGCTGGCGGCGACAGTGTATGTGTGGGTATCCGGCTTCGGCGCGCAATCGGGAACGCCGGCGAAGACGATCTCGCTGTCGAGCTCGAACGCCCTCTCCAACACCTACAAGAACTACACGGTCGCCTCGGCGACGAGTGGCATGAAATGGTCAGATATCAGCATCACGATCGATGGGGTCGCGCGCAACCAGACGCTCGAGAGTGTGGCTGGTGCGTGCACGACGAGGTTTGATGGACTGAACACAGAGTGGCAAGCCTGCTCTGGTGCCACCCCTGCTGCGACGACTGCCGTCGTAACAGCAGGCGATCAGGTCAGTTTCGCCTCGGTCACGTCCGGTTCGACGCTTCGCGTCCTGGACACCCAAGCCAACTCGGTCATCCTGACGCTGACCATCGGCTAATCCCAAGACGACGACCGTCCCCGCGGCGACCGGCGCGCTCGCTCCGGCCGCCACGGGGTTCTCCATTTTCCGGCTTCACTTCGCGCGATCTGTAGTTGGACTTCCTTGAGCGCCAGGACTCGCTCCGCTCGGATGCCGGCGACATGCTTCTTGGTACGCGAAGGCGCGAAGATCGCGAAGAGACTCGGCTTCCCCTTCGCGTCGCTTCGCGGCTTCGCGTACAAACTCGGTCCGGGTGGGACCCGATCACGCCTTCGGCTTTCCAGGAACCGCCAGCGCGGCATAGGCCTCATCGTAGCCCATTCGCTTCACCCACGGCACCACGCGCGAAAGATCCACGTCACCATCGAGCGCCATGAGCTCTATGTCGCGCAGGCGCAACGGCCTTCGGCGCGGGTCGCCCCGCGTGGCCTCGCGGAGAAGCATGACGGCGAGGCCTTCTGCCGTGAGCACGCGGACGGGCATGGCGTGTTGAACGACTTCGGGTGTGGCCTCCCCGAACGCCCATCTTTGCGCGTCGTCCTCCACTGGGATGATGTCGATGGTCAGCCCGCTGGCCACGTCCCGGAAGGTGACCTCATTGATCATCTCGAATTCGTCGCGCCGGAAGGCGCGGTGGACTGGGGCGAGGTCGGCACAAAGGACCATGACGTCGATATCGTCCGTGTACCTCGGGTGGCCGCGCGCCGCGAGCGCAAAAGAGCCGCCGATCACGAAGGGAACACCCTCCACTTCGAGGCGGGACCGCAAACGGTTCAACACACCCGCGAGCGTCGTCAAGAGTCGATCCGCCCCAACTTGAAGAGACGGAAGGCCGTCTCCATCCCAGACCCGCCTCTTGCCACTGCGCGCCGTGGGGCCCGGATCGCGGCGCGAGCAGCTTCGCGGCGCGCCTCTTCCCACCGCGCCTTGAACTCGTCGCCCTCGATACCATCCATGAACACGTTGAGGACGTCGTCGAAAGACATGCCGTGGGCTTTGTAGCGGGCCAGCCTGCGGCGCGTCCTCGCAGCCACATGAAGACTCGACCGCTCCATGGATAATCCATGTATTGTACATGTATATCAATTTGTGCTTGCCCTCTCCGTGGTGCGGTGACAAATGGCGACGTGACGCTGGGGGCGGACCCCCAGACCCCCCTTCTAGTACGCCTTGCTCTTCCGCACGAAGTGCATGATGCGCTCCGTCGTGGGCATGTAGTCGTGCTCCAGGGTGTACGGGAACGGCGTGTCGAATCCTGCGACGCGGTAGATGGGCGCTTGCAGGTACTCGATGACGTTCTCCGCGACGAAGGCTGATATCTCACCGCCGAAGCCACCGATCTTGGGCGCTTCATAGACGTTGATGAGCCGGCCCGTCTTCTTGACGGACTTGAGGATGGCTTCGCCGTCGAATGGGAGGAGCGTGCGCAAGTCGAGCACTTCGATGCTGATGCCCTCGGCTTCGGCTTGCTTGGCGGCTTCGAGCGCGACGTGCGTCATCGCGCCGTACGTGACCATCGTCATGTCCTGGCCCTCGCGCGCGGTGCGGGCCTGGCCCAAGGGCACTGTGTAGCTGCCTTCGGGCACTTCTTCCTTGATGGCGCGGTACACGCGCTTTGGCTCCATGAAGATCGTGGGGTCCGGGTCGCGTATGGATGATATCAGGAGTCCCTTCGCGTCGTAGGGCGTGGATGGGATCACGACCTTGAGGCCCGGCGTGTGCGTGAAGTAGGCTTCGCCCGACTGCGAGTGGTACTGGCCGCCGCGGATGCCGCCGCCGTAGGGCGTGCGGATGACCATGGGGACCGAGTACTGGCCGCCGCTGCGATATCGGATCTTGGCGGCCTCGTTCACGATCTGGTCGAAGGCCGGGAAGATGAAGTCCTGGAACTGGATCTCTGGCACGGGCTTGAGCCCATACAGCGCCATGCCGATGGCCGTGCCGATGATGCCGGCCTCCGCGAGTGGCGTGTCCATGACGCGAGCTTCGCCAAACTCCGCTTGCAGCCCGTCGGTGGCACGGAACACGCCGCCGTTCTTGCCGACGTCCTCGCCCAGCACCACTACGTCCTGGTCGAGGCGCATCTCGGTGCGGAGTGCGTCCGTGACGGCTTGAACGAGCGTGAGGTTGGGCATCTATTCGACACTCTCCTTGAGTTCCTGGAGCTCCTGTTTGAGGTGCCATGGCACTTCCGCGAAGACGTCCTCCACGAGGAGGTCAACGTCTGGCATGGGCGTGGCCTCGGCGACCTCGATGGCCTTCTGGATCTCGTCCTTGACTTGCGTGAGGAGCTGCTCCTCCTGGTGCTCGTCCCACGCGCCCTTCTTCACGAGGTAATTACGGTAGCGTGCGATGGGGTCCTTCTCGCCCCACGCGCGCAGCTCATTGGGGTCCACGTAGCGCTTTGGGTCATCGCTCGACGAGTGCGGACCCATGCGGAACGTGTAGCACTCGATGAGCGTTGGACCACCGCCAGCGCGCGCCTTGTCCACTGCCATCTTGGCGGCCGCGTACACGGCGAGCACGTCGTTGCCGTCCACGCGGATGCCCTCGAAGCCGTACGCTTCGGCCTTCTGGGCGTACGTCTCGCTGGCGGTCTGCTGGTGGCTGGGCACGCTGATGGCCCACTGGTTGTTGTTGCAGAGGAAGATGACTGGGGCCTTCCAGACGCCCGCGAAGTTGAGCCCCACGTGGAAGTCGCCCTCGCTCGTGGAGCCGTCCCCGAAACTCGTCATCGCGACTTGCTTCGTGCCCTTTAGCTTCATGCCGTACGCGGCGCCGACGGCTTGCGGCACGCGCACCGTGAGCGGGCTGCTGATGCTGAAGTAGTTCTGGTCCTTGAACGAGAAGTGATTGGGCATCTGGCGGCCCTTGATGAGGTCCTTCGCGTTGCCGTAGAGCTGGTGCACCATCGACTCGATGGTGGCGCCGCGAAAGAGCGCCACGCCTGGGTCACGGTAGTGCGGGAAGTACCAGTCATTTGGCAGCATGGCCGCGCCAGCGCCAACGTGCACCGCTTCTTGCCCCTCGCTCCCGATGTAGAAGCCGATGCGGCCCTGGCGCTGGAGGTTCATGCCGCGCTCGTTGAGCAAGCGCACGCGGACCATCGTCTCGTAGATGGCCTTCAGCTCGCTGTCCTTCAGCTGGGGCTCGCGGGCCTTGTCCCATGAGGAGCCATCGCCATGGAGCACGGTCTGGATCTCGTACTTCGTCAAGGGGCGTCTCCGCAGCAAGAACGTGAGGGGTTCAAAACATTACCGCCGGCCAAGTGCCGTCACCAGAACATCCATGCTTTCGTGCATCGTCGTGCGCAGTCGATGATGCTGCGGGCGGCACCGTTCCTGACTCTGGTCGTCCTCCTGCTCACACCGCTCGCGGCCCCTCAGCCCTCCGCTACCGGCACGCCGAAGCTGGAGATGGGCCAGTTCCCCGATGCTGTGCATCCGCTTCAGGCGCCCGTGAAGACCGGCTTCGCGCTCACCATGTCGTGCCTGAGCGACACGCCCGGGCGCGCGGCGCATGCCGTCGTGTGGGTCGCTGAGAAGCCCACGTGGGCCACCGCGACCGTGTCGCCTGGCGACTTTGCTGCGCCCGAGGGGTGCACGGCCCCGACGACGCAACTATCGGGCGAACTCGTGGTGACCGCGAACGACCAGGCGCCCGCGGGGCGGCCCGGCCGCATCACGCTCATGGCGGCGCAGGTCGATCCCACCGGGAACCACACCACCAGCGCGATGGTGAACGTGACCGCCTCGTACTTCAGCATCATCGACACGCAACTCGCGGAGACGATCAAGATAGTGAAGCCCGGCGGCACTGTGACGTTCCCGCTGAAGCTCACGAACTTCGGCAACGATCGCACGCGCGTGAACTTCAGCGTGGGCGACGTGGGAGAGGGACTCACCGTGGGCCCACTTCCTGATATCATGCTTGGCAGCAAGCAGCAGGGGGACTCGAACATCTCGCAGGACGTGCCGATCGTCGTGACCGCGGCGGGAGGCGTGGGATACCTCAACCGCGTGGGCGTCATCAACGTGAACTCGGCCTCATTCTCCGCGGTCGATGGGACCGTGGGCGACTCCTCGCAGCACTCGTTCGTGGTCACGACGAAGGGGCTCGACGCCCCCCTCGGCTTCGCAGCGCCGCTCGTGGCGCTCACGTTGGCTGCGCTCTCCCACGGAAGATCCTCGAAGAAGCCGTAGATGCCAGGCGCGAGGGAGCCTAGTCAATCCGGATGGCAACGTGCCGGTTGCCCTGCCACTTGTGCAGGTGGTCATTGTCATCCATCACCTTCTCGTTGCGTTGCCCGCACGCCAAGCAACGGAAGGACCACTCGAACTGGGTCTTGTAATCACCACGCGCGGCAGCTTGGGCGGACCCAGCCGCCCGGTTCTCTCGAAAGAACTCCTCGTGCTCGCTCATCTTGTCGCACTTGGGGCACTCCCCACGGAACTTCTTGGGGATCGGCGCTGCCGGAGGCGAAGTCACGAGGCCAGCATGCCAGTCCCTGCGCTTGAGGCCCACGCCCGTTGGTGCCACGGCGGGGCTCCGGGTCGCGAGCCGGTCGTTCACAAGTAGGGGAATTGGGAGCCCGTGTTGAACAGCACGACGCTTTCGCCTCGCTCCACGCCGCCTTCGTCCACGAGCGCACGCACACCTGCGAGCGTCGCTGCGCCTTCGGGCGATGCGTAGAGGCCCACGTGGCGCGCGAGGTCCTTCTGCGCTTCAAGGATGGCGTCCTCGCTCACCGCGACCGCGTCGCCGTCGCTCTCGCGCAGGGCTTGGAGGATGAGGAAGTCGCCGATCGCGCGGGGCACGCGGAGGCCCCACGCGGCCGTGCGCGCGTCCTCCCACGGTTCCGCGTGCTCCGCGCCCGCGGCGAAGGCGCGCACGATGGGCGCGCAGCCCTCCGCTTGGACGGAGATCATGCGCGGGCGCTCGGGGCCGATGAGGCCCAGCGTCTCCATCTCGGCGAAGGCCTTCCACATGCCTATGATGCCAGTGCCGCCGCCGGTGGGGTACACGATGACGTCGGGCAAGTGCCACCCCATCTGCACTGCGATCTCGTAGCCCATCGTCTTCTTGCCCTCGACGCGGTAGGGCTCGCGCAGCGTCGAGACGTCGAACACTTCTCCCCTCGCGGCGCGCGCTTGCACCTCGCGCGCGGCATCCGTGATGAGGCCCGTCACGTAGTGGACGCCCGCGCCGAACGCCTCGCACTCTCGTGCGATGCCGCGCGGCGTGTCCGCGGGCAGGTAGATATCAGCCGCCGCTCCTGAGCGAGCCGCATAGGCCGCGAGCGCTGCGCCCGCGTTGCCCGCGCTTGGCACGGCGAATGCTGCGATGCCCAGCTCGCGCGCTTTCGACACAGCGGTCGTCATGCCGCGCGCTTTGAACGAGCCCGTCGGATTGCTTGACTCATCCTTGATGACGAGGTTCGGGATACCGACTTCCGTCGCGAGGCGCTTACCCTCAAGCATCGGCGTCATGCCCTCGCCCAGACTTGTGATGAAGCGAGCACGGAGGACCGGCAGCATGGCTTCGAATCGCCACAGGTCATCGCGGCCGCGCTCCCACGAGTCACGAGTGACTGCGTCCTTGGCGGCTTCCATGTCGTAGCGCGCAAGCAACGGCTTCCCGCACTTCGAGCACAAGTTCTGCGGCACCGCGGCGTCGTGGCGCTCGCGGCACTTGCCGCATTCAAGGTGCGTGAGGAAGCTCATGGCGTCGCATCCGGCCGACGGGCTTGAAGCCTTGCGGCGTGGTTGCGGTGTCTCATGCGCTCGCTGCGGTTCGCACACCTACTCATGATGGGCGCGCTGCTGGCTGGTTGCGCGTCAACTCCCGAGCCGACCGTGGCGCGCGTGGGTGTCCACCTCAAGCACGACTATTCGGGTGGCGCGTCCGAACTCACGACGTTCACGATCCCAGCCCATGCTGGGGCTTTGTCCTCTAGGCTCGCGTTCATTTCATTGACGCCCGGTTCATGCGCTGGAGGCACGGCACACATGACTTTGCTTGCGCCAAACGGCGACAAAGTCGACGACATGTCCGCGCCCGGGCTCACGGGACCTGGCGTATCGTGCGACGGCGCCACGCGGGCCCGAACGGCGGTACTTGACGCAGGAACGTGGACAGTCCATTTCGAGGGACAGGGTACAGTACAAGCCCAAGTCAACATCACTAGTTCCTGAGTGGGAGGCCTGTTCTCAGCCTTCCTCGGGTACCTCGGGCGACTCGGGTACCTCGTGAGCAGCGCCGCAGGCAGCCGATTCCGGTAGCCCTCAAGGAGGACGATCGCGGGGAGTGGCCGTTTTCGGTCAAGTCCGTTGAACCCGACCCCTGGGCACAAAGCTTCCCTCGGATGTGCGGGGTTGCGCGAGAGTAAGGTCACGCCAAGACCATGGGCACTCGGGTCTCTGACTATCGACGACGAATCGGTACGCGAAGCCGCGAAGCGGCGCGAAGGGAAAGCCGCGTCTCTTCGCGATCTTCGCGCCTTCGCGTACCAAGAATCATGCTGCCGACTGGAAAGCGGCGCAGGTCCACCCGGTAGAACCATGGAGGGAATTGCGCCCCGGGGCCGTTGAACCCGGAAACCTCAAGCCCGCCACCCGCCCTCGCGACGTCCATGGCCGAATTCGAGCTGGTCTCCTCTCAAAAGGTCGAGTTCAACAACGGGGGCGAGTTCCTCGAACTCTCCATCAACCTCGTGAAGGACAACGGACGCGAATCGCCCTACCTCCGGCTCGCGCGCGGGTTCTACAGCAGCGAGGGCGAGCCGCGCTACAAGAAGGGAGGCTGCACGCTCCCCATCGACCGCGAAGTGCTCAACCAGCTCTCTGACGCGCTGAAGGCGTGGGACATCGGCCCGGCCGAGAAGAAGAAGTCCGCGAACGCGAGCACCCCCGCACCCGCCAAGAAGCCGGCCGCCAAGGGGAAGAAGGCGGCTGCTGAAGAGGAAGACGAAGCCTGAGTTCCATAACGATAGCTTGATGTCATGGCAAGCAAGCAGCGGGGGCGATGTCGTTCCTCAAGCCCAGCTTAGGTGGGCGGAACGGCCATGACACTGCGGTTTTCTGCGGAGACTGACCGCTTGGCGGACGCGTACCAGGACGCGCTGCGCGAGAGTGAGGACCGCTTCGAGCAAGCGATGCGCGACCTCGCAGCGTTGCAGCGCCGCCAAGAAGAATTGGAGCGCGATTACGCGGAGAGCCAACGCCGCGTGCGCGCACTACGGCACTTGCTGGATGATGACCCCCTGCATCCGTGAGCACCGGGTCGTTGGCGTGTTCGCGTGCTGGCGTGTTCGCGATCCAGAGCCCGAGCCACGAATTCACAATCGGAGCGTTCAAACGAGCCGCGTTGCGCTGTGCGCCCGCCATGTCCCTCCTCAAGCAGATCGACCCCGCCTCCGGCCAAGTCGCTGATGTCACGCCCCAGACGCCCACGCCTGACGCGCGCGCAGCGTTCGCGGACGGCCAGCAGGAAGTCGTGAACGCTGTCCACCACATGGAGGACGCCTTCACGGTCGCGCTCAAGGAAGCCGAAGACAAGGTCTCCACGCTACAAGCCCAGAACACGGCGCTGCAAGCGCAGATCGACACGCTCACCAAAACGAAGGCCGAGAGCGACGCGAAGCTCGCCGTGCTCGCGGAGCTGAAGGCGAGGCTCGCGGGGATCTGAGACGTCGCCACCTCAGGTGACAGGGACGACAAAATCCCTCCACGCGATTCATACCTCTCCGGCGAGTCCTTAGGGCGACGACCATGACCTCGACCAAGCTCGCCGGCGTCCTCTTGCTCCTTGCTCTCCTTGGCTCGGCCACTCTTGCGTTCGGTCAAACCTCGTCGCGGGCCCCGAGCCTCCAAGTGTCGGGCGCCCCCGTCACCTCGGACTCGACGATCGGCCCGACCCTCCACGTCGATGTCGCCGCCAGCAATGCGTCCGCGAGCGTCGTCCTCGTCGTCACGCACGACTCGCCAGCGGGACCGGTCTTCGACCGCATCCTCCCGATCACGGTGCAGCAGGATAGCGTCCTCCGGCTGGCGCTTCGAGGCGTGCGTCTCGACGTGCCGCACCACCTTTTCGTGATGCGCCCCCAAGACGCGCCCCGCAACATGCCGCTCGTGGACGTGCCTGACGAGTCCACGTTCGACGCGACCCTCGCGCTCGCGCGCGGCGACGTCGCGGCGGCGCCATCCGAGACGACGACGGCCGTCGAGGTCCACCGGCTCACCGATTTCTCTGACTCGTCGCTTGGTGACTCGCGCATCGCCGTGACGACCGATGGCGTCGTGGTCGTTGCGGACGCAACGAGCGGCGTGCTATCGCTTCGCGCGTCGCGCGATGGCGGTCACCAGTTCGGACAGCCCATCGTGCTCTCCACGCGCGCGGGCTCCCCGCTGATGGCGCTGCGTGCGATGGGCGACGGCACCGTCGTCCTCGCTTACAAGAACTTCACGGACGACGCGTGGCACCTGCGTCGGTGGAACCCCATCACGGGCCAGTTCCCGGTCGTGCGTGACTTCACGGCGACGGACTCCGGCGGCGACGGCGGGTGGGGCCTGGCTATCGATGACTCGGGGTCCGCGTTCCTCGCAGTGCTCCGCTTCGCGGCGTCGGACGCGAAGCCCAATGGCGTCACCATCCTTCGCCTGGACCCGGACGGCTCGCGCCAAGTCGTGGGGAACGTGCCCACGCTCGAGGCCGTGAACGGCATCGCGCTTGCCGTCACGGGGACCACCGCGACGATGCTCTTCGAGACGGGCGGATACGCCGGGCAAGGCGTGCACCGATTCTACCTCACGACTTCCGCGAACGCCGGCAGCACGTGGACGACGCCGGAAGAGCAAGTCGCGGTGGAACAGGCTTTCCCAACCGGCGCGGACTCACGCTTCCGAGGCTCAATTGGCCCAAGCGGCTCCGTGCAGACCGTGCTTTGGGAGAACCCCGGCTCGAAAGGCGCGTACGTCAAGTGCGGCCCGAGCGCGAAGGCATGCACGCTTGTTGACCTGACGCCTACGAACGGGGGGGTGTTCTTCGGCCGCGCGAGCGCATCCACGGGAGCGCGCATCGCAGTCTCCTGGTTCGCTGCTGGCGAGCGGATGATGCTTTCGGACGATGGCGGCCGCACGTGGAGCGCGCCATACCGGTTGGACCGCGGTTATCCTAACGGGTACCGGAACGTGTTCGACGTCGCAGTGCTACCCGACGGGCGACCGGTCACGTCAGGCATCGAGCCAAGCCAAGTGGGGCGAGAAGGCCCAGCGGTCGCGACGTGGTTCGACGCAACGCCGACGCGAAAAGCGGACTTCGACCTGATCCTGGGCGAGGACCCGATCTACCCGACCCCTACACCCTCACCCACCCCCACCGCTGCACCGCCAACCCAAACCACGGCGCCAACTCCAAGCCCGACGCCTCCACCGCCCACCCCCGCGCAAGCCAGAGTCGAGGTCACCATCACACCGAGCACCGTGGACGTCCTGCCGGGGGCCAGCGCGAGCATTATCATAACGGTCAGGAACGTGGGCGACGCAGACGTCACGGTGACCATGGCGGGCGTGGACTCGCTTCCCCCTGGCGTGGACGTCACCCAACGCCCGGCAACCGAGGTAACGGTCGCACGGGGCGAGTCGCGCGTGCTCCTCGCAGACGTGAACGCGGCCAATGGCGCCGTCGAGGGGAACGCCACCGCGACCCTGCACGTGCGCTATCAGGGCGCGTCCTCCGGGACCACGCCGGCAACGTTCCGCGTCCACGTCGGCGCCCCTCTCCAGGTCGGCCCAGGGGAATCGCCCGCCGCCCCGAACGTGCTCGTCCTCATCACGCTGGGCATCGCGGGCAGCGCTGCCGCCGTCGTCCTCGTGCGGGGCGCCGCGCGCTCGGACACCGCAAGGGTCGCCGTGCTGGCCGCCGCGCTGCCGCTCTACACGCGTATCTCGAAGGCGGACATCCTTCAGCATGAGGTCCGCGCTGGCGTGTACACGCAGGTCCGCGCCCAACCAGGCGCCCGCTTCGGGGAACTGCGCCAAGCGCTCGACCTCTCGAACGGCGTGCTCGTCTTCCACCTCCGCGTCCTGGAGCGTGAGGGGTACGTCCGAGTGCACAAGGAGTGGACGCGGCTTCGCTACTACCCAAGCGACGTGCTCGTGCAAACGACCCGGGTGAGCGCGCCCCAGTCCGTGACGCAGCTCGTCGCGCAGGAGCCCGGCATCACGGCCGCCGCGGTGGCCAAGCGCCTCGGCATCAGCCGGCAGCTCGCGCGCTATCACCTCAAGAGCCTGGAGCGGCAGGGGCAACTGGCTGGAGGCGGCGCGGGCTACCATGCAAAGGTCCGGCCATAAGGCTCAAGAAGGGGCGAGCCCTCGCCGCGATTGAGCCCCATGGCTGTGGTCATCATCACTGGAGTCCCCGGCGTCGGGAAGAGCACCGTCATCGATGCCGCCCAGAAGGCGAAGGGCTACAAGGTCGTCGTGTACGGGACGGAGATGTTCACCGTCGCCAAGGCCAAGGGCCTAGTGAAGGACCGCGACGAGATGCGCAAGCTCGACCCCACCGTCCAGCGCGAGATCCAGGAGGCCGCCGGCCACGCCATCGCGAACATGGGCGACGTCATCGTCGATACGCACTGCACGATCAAGACGCCCCGCGGCTACTTGCCCGGCATCCCCGCGTGGGTCGCGCAGGCCCTGCGCCCCAAGCAGCTCATCCTTGTTGAGGCGCCGCCGCACGACATCGTCTCGCGCCGGAACAACGACCCCACGAGGGCCCGCGACCCAGACACCGAGGAGGACATCGCGAACCACCAAGCCATGAACCGCATGGCCGCGATGACCGTCGCCACCCTCACGGGCAGTACCGTCGCCTTCATCCACAACAAGACGGGCGACGTTGACGGCACGCGCGACCAGATCCTCAAGATCCTTGGGTGAACACAAATGGCGGACAACAAGACAATCGCCGCGGCGGCCACGAGCGGCCTCACGCGCCCCAAGAAGAAGAGCCCCATGAGCACGTTCCTGCTCTTCGCGAGCTTCGCCGTCGTGATGATCATAATGTTCAACGAGCCGCTCCGAGTGGCCTTGGGCACCATCGTCGGTTACGCGTTCGACCCCACCATAGGCTTTGGGCACGCGTACCCGATCTTGACGATCCTCCTCGCGAGCGTCATCCTCGTGGTCGCGACCACCGCCATTCGCCACTTCCTCGTGGACTGGGTCAACATGGCGCGCGTGCAGGAAGCCATGAGGAGCTTCCAGAAGGAGTTCGCGGCGGCGCGCAAGGAGAACAACACGTACAAAATGAAGAAGCTCACCGACGCGCAGCCCCAAGTCATGTCGCTGCAGGCGGACATGAGCACGGAGCAGATGAAGCCCATGGCGTTCACCATGCTCCTCGTCATCCCCATCTTCGCGTGGCTCTATGCGTTCGTCGCTGCGGCCGCCGTTCTTGGGAACCACGTCGCGCGCGTGCCGTGGGACGCCGCGTGGGACCTCACCATCAACACAGCCCCGCCCGACAACCACTGGTACTTGCTGGGCTTCCTCCCCCGCTGGATCGTGCTCTACTCGCTCTTTGGCATCCCCTTCGGCCAGATCGCGCAGCGCGCGCTCAAGCTGTGGGAGTACCGGCACCACGACCTTGACGCTGATGGGAAGACCCCCGCGCAGGGAGCCTAGGGCCATCTGAGGTCTTCATGGAACTTTCGGCACACCCTTGATGTAGTTTAACTCCGTAAAACACTCCGTCGGCGGCGTGCTGACGCTGCGCGGGAAGGACTTTCGTCTCACCCGCCATGCGTTGGACGGCGCAAATGCAGAGGGCCTCCATGTCCACCTCATCTACGACATCCTCGAAGAAGAAGGCCAGAGCGCCGAGATCCACCGCAAGCAAGAGACGCGCGTCCACCGCCGTGGCCGCACGATCATCATCCGGTGGATCGAGCGCGAGGACACGTTCCACGTCCTCAACGTCTCGGCGACGCGGCGCCGTTAGGAAGGTCCATTGTCCTCACCACGTCGAGGACGTGGAATGCGAGCCCGCCGTCATCGAGCTGACTTTCCCTCGGGGGAAGCTCCCAGTTGGCGGGTACCGCTGCCCTCGTTGTGGCGAAGAGATACTTGAAGGAGGCACCGCCGGGCTCGCCCAGGACCTCGCCCGCAAGCTTGGCCTCTACGGGAGCGAACATGCGCGTTCGCGGCGCGCGCTCAAGATCGGGAGCAGCGTCGGCGTCACGCTCGACCGCGAACATCTTGCCGCCCTGGGGATCAGGCCGGGCGATCTCATCGAGATCGGCTTGAACGGTGATCACCTTGAACTTCGGCGCGCCACGGCATAGAAGGCTGGGCGCCGGGTACCGCGTCGCATTTTAGGGGCGCGTCGTCAGCGAGGCCGCAGCCGAGCGGATCGCGGGGGTCCGGGGGCAGCCGAGCCCCCGGCAGGGGGCGCGGGGGACAGAGTCCCCCGAAGTGGCGCGTTAGCATCTCTCATGCAATCTTCTCGTGGCGAACGATACTCTGGGGGGCTTTGCTGCCCCCCAGACCCCCCGCTCACGAACTCGCTGCGGCGAGTTCGAACGACGCCGAGAAGATTCGCATCCCTAAACGATGCCTCGGTACCGGGCGCCGCCACCTTCTTGACCCGGCGGCTCCTGGCCCGCTCATGCATGAACCGCGCCCGCCCCTCGTTGCCGTCGCCGGCGCGCCCGGCACGGGCACGACGACGCTGTGCCGCATCCTCTCGGCGCGTCTCAAGCTTCCGCACGCGTACGCGGGCCAGTTCTTCCGCGAGATGGCCAAGGAGCACAGCATGGACCTCGTGCAGTTCGGCGAGTTCGCCGAGCACCACCGCGAAGTCGATACGGAGTTGGACCGCCGCATGATCGAAGTCGCGCGCAAGCGCGGCTGCATCCTTGAGGGGCGCATGGCAGCGTGGCACCTCACGCAGGCCAACGCTGGGGGACTCCGCATCCTCCTCGAAGCCCCAGAGGACGTGCGCGCCAAGCGCGTGGCGGCCCGCGAGGGCATCGCTGACATCAGCAAGGTCCTCATCGAGAACCGCCACCGCGAGGCCAGCGAAGCCAAACGATATCGCGAGTACTACGGCTTCGACCCCAACGACCCGCGCCACTACGACCTCGTCATCGACTCGGCGCACTTGACGCCCGACCAGATCGCGGACAAGGTCGTCTCGAAACTGTTTCCCTAAGGGGGGTCTGGGGGGTTTACCCCCCAGAGTCGTCGCCGCTGGCCAGCGAAGGCCTAAAGGGGGAAGCCTTGGCTCCGAGAACTGTGCCGGGCGAACTTGACGCTGGGGGGCGAGCCCCCCAGACCCCCCATTTGATGCTAGTCCGAGCCAAGGCGGACACCGACCCGGCCATCGGCATCGACCCCACGAAGCGCCCCATCGCGGATCACCTTCGTTTGGGCGTCATCAACCTCGACAAGCCAGCTGGCCCCACGTCGCACCAGGTCGTCGCGTGGATCAAGACCGCGCTCCAAGTGAGCAAGGCCGGCCACGGCGGCACGCTGGACCCGGCCGTCACTGGCGTGCTTCCCGTCGCCATTCTGGACTCGACGCGCGTCATCCGCACGCTGCTCGAAGCGCCCAAGGAGTACGTGTGCGTCATCGAGGTGCACCGCGACGTGGGCGCGGAGCGCGTGCGCAGCGTGCTCTCGCAGTTCGTGGGCCCTATCTATCAGGTGCCCCCGTTGAAGAGCGCCGTCAAGCGCGAGCTTCGCGTGCGCACCATCTACAAGATGGACGTGATGGAGGCCACGGGGCGCATGGCGCTCTTCCGCTGCTCGTGCGAGGCAGGCACGTACATCAGGAAACTTTGTCACGACGTGGGCCTCGTGCTTGGTCCCGGCGGGAACATGAAGGAACTGCGCCGCAGCAGGACTGGCCCCTTCCCCGAGGCCACGGCGGTCACGCTGCAAGACGTGCGCGACGCGTTCGAGCACTGGAAGGAGACCGGCGACGAGAAGTGGCTGCGCGAGGTCGTGCGCCCCGTCGAAGAACTGGTCGCGCACTTGCCGCGTGTCGTCATCCGGGACAGCGCAGTGGACGCGGTGTGCCACGGCGCGGACCTCGCAGCACCTGGCCTCGTACAGATCGAGGCAGGCATCCACGAGCAGGACCTCCTCGCCATGTTCACGCTCAAGGGAGAACTCGTTGGCGTGGGACGCGCCAAGATGGAGGCCGTGAGCGCCGTCAAGCGCGAGAGCGGCGTCGTGGTGAAGACCGAGCGCGTCGTGATGCGGCCCGGGACCTATCCGCGGAAGTGGGGCGGGCAGGCATAGGTTTCACGGCTTGGTGAAGGGCGCAACGATCTCGCCCCAAGCGAGCACGCTGCCCGCGAGCGCTTCCCACACGTGCTCGGCGCTGGAGCCCGGCGGCAGACCGAGCGTGGTTCCCCCGACTTCGCGGCCACGCGACGACGCACGCCACATGCCGTCGCAGGCCACGTCGTCATCCTTCGTGCGGGATCAGTTCCTCGATGCTGCTCACGACGCGCACGTCGGGCGGTTGCGTCCACCCGCACGCTCGTTCCAGGAACTTCGCGGTCAATTCGCCAGTGATGCCCCACATGATGCGGGGCCCCAAATGCCAGTAATGCACGCGCCGGTCACGCGGCATGGAACCATC
>JBAZZN010000027.1:0-15734 GCA_041658815.1 Thermoplasmatota archaeon | reverse complement strand
AAGGCGCCTCAGCCCATGGAAGCCCGACCTTTTCCTGGTACGCGCGACATCTTCGAGGTGAGGTTCCACGGCCGCGGCGGCCAGGGCACCGTCGTCGCCTCGATCCTCCTGGCCGAAGCCGCTTTCCGTGAGGGGCGCGGCGTTCAGGCGTTCCCGTTCTTTGGCGTCGAGCGCCGAGGCGCCCCGGTCGTCGCGCACACGCGCATCGGCGCGCACGAGGTCCGCCTCGCCTGCGAAGTGGCCACCCCCGACGCCGTCGTCGTGATGGACCCGACGCTTGTTGGCGGGCTGGGCGCGCGCCTCCTTGCGGGGCTGCGCCCCGGTGGCACGCTCCTCATCAACGCTTGCGCTGCGCCGAAGGATGTCCACCTCCCTCACGAGAACATCCGCGTGACGACGGTGGACGCGACAGGCATCGCTCGCCGTCATGGGCTTGGCTCCAACGCGAGCCCCATCGTGAACACCGCGATGCTGGGCGCGTTCGTCGCCGTGAGCGGCGCCGTCAGCGCGAAGTGCCTCGAAGAGGCCATCCGCGAGAAGGTCCCCGCCCGCGTCGATGCGAACGTGGCCGCTGCGCTGGATGGCGCCAAGGAGGCGAGGACCCAATGAGCGTACGCGTAAAGGGCCGAGAGATCACCGCGCCCATGGCGTGGCGATCCACGCGCGGCGCCTCCTCCGCCGCAAGCTGGCGCACGCAGCGCCCCGTGCTCAACGTCGAGAAGTGCACGGGCTGCATGGTCTGTTGGAAGCTTTGCCCCGAGCCAGCCATCGAGCCGGCCGCCGGGAAGGTCGTCATCCAGATGGACACGTGCAAGGGGTGCGGCGTGTGTGCGCACGAGTGCCCAGTGGACGCCATCGACATGGTCCCCGAGGAGGTCTGAAGCCTTTGGCCCTGAAATTGCTCTCTGGTAACCAGGCCGTCGCCGAGGCCGCATGCCTCGCCCGCGCCCAAGTCATCCCCGCTTACCCCATCACGCCCCAGACAACGATCGTCGAAACGCTCGCCGAGCGCGTCGGCGCGGGCAAACTCGACGCGGACTACATCACGGTCGAGAGCGAGCACAGTGCGATGGCCGTCGCCATCGGTGCATCGCTCACGGGCGTGCGCACCTTCACTGCCACATCCAGCCAAGGGCTCGCGTACATGCACGAGATGCTGCACTGGGCCTCCGGCCAGCGCGTCCCCATCGTCATGGCCAACGTGAACCGCGCGCTGGGCCCCCCATGGAACATCTGGACCGACCAATCGGACTCGATGTCGCAGCGCGACACGGGCTGGGTCCAGCTCTACGCCGAGACGAACCAGGAAGCGCTCGACGCGACCCTCATCGCGTTCCGCATCGCTGAATCAAGCGACGTCATGCTGCCTGTCATGGTCATGCAGGACGCGTTCCTCCTATCTCACACGTACATGCCAGTTGACGTGCCTTCCCAGGAAACGATCGACGCGTTCCTGCCCAGCTACCGCCCCAGCGTGCGCGTGGAGCCAGGACAGACCCAGCTCTTTGGTTCCTTCTCGCCGCCCGACTTCGCGTACATGGAGTTGCGACGCGACCTCGCGCGCGCCATGGACGCTGCCCGCACGCGCCTCCTCGCGGCCGAACGCGAGTACGAGCGCCTCACGGGGCGACACGCACTCGGCCTCGTCGAGGAGTACCGCACGGAAGGCGCCGAAGCTGCCATCGTCGCTTCCGGCTCCCTTGCTGCCACAGCGCGCGACGCCGTGGACACGCTTCGCAAGCAGGGCCTGCCCGTGGGCCTCGTGCGCCTGCGCTCCTTCCGCCCCTTCCCCGCCGAGGAGTTGCGCGAGATCGGCCGACGCATCCCCGTCCTGGGTGTCGTGGACCGCGCCCACTCATACGGCAGCGGTGGCCCCGTCGCCACGGAGGTCCGCGCCGCGCTCCTCCCGCTCCAGAGCCCGCCGCGCGTGGGCTCCTTCATCGCAGGACTGGGCGGCCGTGACGTGCGGCCCGATGAACTGATGAGCCTCCTCGAACGACTCCTCAAAGCCGACGCGCCAGCCGAGGAATGGATCGGCGTCAAACCCGAGGTGCTCTGAATGGCCAAGCTCACGCTTCCCGCCGAGGAGTTCGTCGTAGGCGGGCACCTTGCGTGCCAAGGGTGCGGAGCTGCGCACGCCATGCGTCTCCTCTTGAAGGGAACGGGTGCAAAGACGACGCTCGTCATCCCCGCGTGCTGCTGGGCAGTCATCCCAGGCGCGATGCCCGGGACCTGCCTGGACGTCACCACAGTCTTCTCGCCCTTCGCGTCCGCCGCGGCCGTCGCGACCGGCGTGAAGGCGGGCCTACGCAAGCGAGGCCTGGGCGACACGCCCGTCGTCGCGTTCGCGGGCGACGGAGGCACCGCTGATATCGGCATCCAAGCCTTGAGCGGCGCCGCCGAGCGCAACGAGGACATCATCTACGTCTGCTACGACAACGAAGCGTACATGAACACGGGCATCCAGCGCTCGGGCGCGACGCCCCCCGGAGCGTGGACGAACACGACGATGGGCGCGCTCCGCAAGACCACGCGCAAGAAGGACATGCCCGCCATCATGGCCGCGCACGGCGTGCCCTACGTCGCCACGCTCAACCCCGCTTTCCCGGAGGACTTCCTCGCCAAGGCCCAGAAGGCCGCTGGCATGCGCGGCACGCGTTACTTGCACGTGCTCGCCGACTGCCCCACGGGGTGGAAGCACGACCCCAGCCTCATGGCAGAAGTCGGACGCCTCGCCACACAGAGCCTCGTGTGGCCGCTCTTCGAGGTCGAGAACGGCGTCTGGCGCCTCACCCGGAAGCCCGGCAAACCCGTCCCAGTGAAGGACTACATCTCGGTGCAGGGACGCTTCTCGCACCTCAAGGCCGAGGACATCGCGGCCATCCAAGCAGATGTGGACGCACGCTGGAATGCGCTCCTCGCGCGCGTGCAGCCAAGCGCGAGCGCACCACAGAAGTGATCGCATGAACGACCCTGCCCCAAGATGCTATCTTGATGCCTCGATCGCTTGTGACGGCCGGTGCGGCAAGCTCGTGCTTGGCGGTGCATGCAGCGAGTTGCTCGCGCGCCACTATGAGCGCGCGTGAGGCCGCATCGTGCTCTACATCGTCTCGACGACCGGCAAATGCAACCTCAGTTGCACGTACTGCGGCGGTTCCGTCTCTGAGTCGGTGATGCCATCCGAGGTGGGCTACGACGTCGAGACCCTCAGCGCGCTCGTACAGAAGGACGACGATGCCACCATCGCGTTCTACGGCGGCGAACCCCTCCTGCGCCTCCCACTCATCCAAGACATGATGGACCGCGTACCCGCGAAGCGTTTCGTCCTCCAGACCAACGGGCTCCTCCTCCATCGGATCCCAGAGTCGTACCTGAAGCGCCTCGACACGATACTCGTCTCGCTGGATGGTCGGCCGCAGCTCACGGATGCGCACCGCGGCCGTGGCCTGCAAGAGAAGGTGATGGCGAACGTCGGCAAGATCTCCGGTGGGTTCTCGGGCGACCTCGTCGCGCGGATGACCGTCACCCAGGATTCTGATATCTACGAGGACGTGACGTATCTTCTGTCGAAGGGATTCGACCACGTCCATTGGCAGCTGAGCGCCATCTGGAGCCCAGAAGGCTCATGGACCGATCTCCCGCGCTGGGTCGAAGAGCGCTACAACCCGGGCATCACGCGCCTCAAGGAGCATTGGCTGCGCGAGATGGCGCAGGGCAGGGTCCTCGGCATCGTTCCATTCCAAGGTGTGATGAGCCGCCTGCGCTCGGGCACAACGGGCCTCCCCTGCGGAGCCGGCCGCGACGCTTTCGCGGTCACGACCGACGGGTGGATCCTCGCGTGCCCCATCGGCCCCGAGTACGAGTGGAACCGCGTCGCCCGACTGGGCGAAGCTGAGCCCGCGGACCTCAAGGATCGTCTGCACATCGAAGGACCGTGCCGCACTTGCGACGTAGCGGACGTCTGCGGCGGGCGGTGCCTGTTCGCGAACCGCGAGGGGCACTGGGAGCAAGAGCAGTTCGACCTCGTGTGCCGAACCGTGAAGCACCTCGTGCGAGAGATGATGGACGCGCTGCCCACCGTGGATAGGCTCGTGGCGGATGGCGTCGTGACGCGAGAACGACTGGACTATCCGCCGTTCAACAACACGACCGAGATCGTTCCGTGAGGCGTGGACGGCGGCGTCGTCTGGCCGGGCGGGGGGCGGACCCGGATGGCTCTCGCCAAGGTTCGTCACACTTGGGTTCTTGGGTTCTTTGTGTCTTGGCGCAAGGGGCGCCACACCAGGAAACAACCGCGCAAAGCAGCTTGTTCATCGGGCTCATCGACGCGCCGGTGCGCATACCCTGATATAGTATACTGGTTCATTCAGTAGACGTGGCAGTCCAGCTGGCCCGCAACCCCACGCTCTCCACCGTCGTGAAGGTCCAGCGCGTCCTGGAGGACGCGCAAGAGCCGATCACGCGATACGAGATCCACAAACGGCTTGGCGGTTCTGTCAACTATCCGGTCCTGGAATCTGTGCTAAACTACTTCGCACAGATGCGTCTCATCGTGGATGAGGGCAAGAAAGGAAGCGTCCTCTGGGTCCACAATACGCACGCGAAGGCCGCGAAGCTCTTTTTATCGAGCCGGCGCGTGGCGTAGTGCCCATCCGCTTCCCCCTTCAGGTCCGCCGGGCTCCCGCGCTTGAAGAGACTGTCGATGGATGGCAACAGGAAGCAAGCTCAGGACGCGGCGAGGGATCCCGCGATGCACGGCAGCGCCTCAAGGAACTGCGGCGTCTGGAGGGCTTGTTCCCGCGTAAGCCGTTCCTCGGACGCAATGTTCCCAAGAATCTCATTCCGCGTCGATACAAGGATCAGGGAATCGCCAACTTGTTCCGTAACGACCTTCCCGGCGCCTGGCGGCTGCTCCACACGGTCATGGAAGTGGGCGGCGAACAGGCTGTGATAGAGCTCGATGCGTTGTCCCACCCGGACTATGACCGCCTCTTCGGCTACGAGAAACGTTGAAGGCTCCCGCAGGAGGCGGCCCCGCTTCGCAGTTCAAGAGACATTTGCCGCACTTGCGACGTAGCGGACGTCTGCGGCGGGCGGTGCCTGTTCGCGAACCGCGAGGGGCACTGGGAGCAAGAGCAGTTCGACCTCGTGTGCGGCACGGTCAAGCACCTCGTCCGCGAGATGGAAGACGCGCGGCCGAAGGTGGACACACTCGTGGAAGCGGGTGTCGTGACGCGGGAGCGGCTGGACTATCCGCCGTTCAACAACACGACCGAGATCATCCCGTGACAAGAGCGCCGCCAAGCTTGCACCCGAGGGCTCCCTCGCTCCCATCACGCTTATCCCGAGTGGATGCCAATCGGGTGGTCATGGGCGACCGCAGGTTCAGAAGGATCTACGAGAGCGTGCGAACCGCACCAAACCGATTGGCCGTCATCCGCAGCCTGACGGACGATCAGGTCGTGGCCGCGCTCGCGGGCGCCTCCGTCAACTTCGACCCGTTCATCGCGAACGTGCTCGCGACGGAAGCGCAGAACCGCATCCTCCTCGCCCGCCGCGTGCTGGACCTGCTGCCCGACGCCGTCCTGCTGGCGAGCGCGGATGGCGCCATCAAATTCGCGAATTCGCAGGCCGGGACCATGTTCGGGTACGAGCAAGAGGAGCTTGTTGGGGTCTCCGTCGAGATGCTCATGCCGGAGCGCTTCCGCGGAGCGCACGAGCACCACCGCCACGAGTACCAGGAGGCACCGCGAAAGCGCCCCATGGGAAGCGGGCTGCACCTCCTCGGCCTGCGCAAGGACGGGGCCGAATTCCAGGTCGATATCAGTCTGGGGCCCGTGAAGACAGGCGACGATTCCCTGGTCCTCATGGTGGTCCGCGAGGTGCCCGTGCTCCAGCGGACCGGCGCCGACCCGGACGCGCGCACGTAGAGCTGGGCCTCTCATCCGACGAGGCGCCCTGCGACGAACGCCGCCATCGCGAGAAGCATCGAGACCTTCACCGCGAGTTGGGCCCACCTGGGTCGGCGCGCGCCCCAGACCATGGCCAGCACGAGGCCCACGTCCGCGATGAGGATGATCGACAAGTACGGCCAGCCCAACGCACTCATCAGCCAAGGGAGCGGCGAGAAGAGGATCGCGACGCCCAAGACGCTCGCCGCCACGCCCGCAGCCGCCACGCCGCCGATGCGTTGCGGCAGCGTGCGACGGTCAAAGTCGGCGTCCATGTCCTCGATGTCCTTCAGGATCTCGCGGCCCGCCATCGTGACGCCAGCGAGGCACGCGACCAGCACCACGGGCCACGTGAGCGCGTGCGCGGCGAGTCCCCCAAGCACGAAGGGGGCGCCAGCCAAGGCGCCGACCACGAGGTTGCCAATGAGGCCGCTGGCCTTCCAGCGTAACTCGTACACGATCACCAGGGGGATCGCCACGAGCAGCACGATGAGCGGCAACGGCCCCGTGAGCGCGACGAGCGCGACGGAGAGTCCGGCGAGCGCTACGGCCGCCGTCATGGCTGCGCGCGGCGTGATATCGCCTGAGGGAAGCGGCCGCTTGGGGTGCGCTGCGCGGTCGTTCTCGCGGTCCAGGTAGTCGTTGAGCGCAGTGCTGGCGCCGGCGAACGCGAAGGCGCCCGCCGCGGCAACGACGACGGCGTCCCAACTCGCGGCGAAGCCACGAGGGCCGGCGCCAACGAACGCTCCCACAGCCACGCAGACGGCAAGCACGACATCGTTGAACGGGCGCAGGAGCTTGAGGAGCCCACGGCTGCGCCGGAATCGCTTTGCGCGCGCGAGGGTCACCGCCACGATGAAGCGAGATGGAGACCGCTAGATGAAGGCTCGGGTGGTCCCGTCTGTCGTGATGCCCCGAAAAAGCCCATTAGGGCGAAGCCCGTCGCGACGCTCGCGTGCGTCGCGCCCTGCTCGTCCTCGCGCTCCTCGCCCCCATCACGGCGGCCGGGCCCTCGTGGAGCGTGGACGTCACCGCACCAGAGGTCGTGGAAGCGGGACAACCGTTCGTCGCGCGCGTGTGCGTGGCGCAGGTGAGCGAGCTGCGCGTCGTCCTCATGTTGGGCGGCGAGGCCGTCTCGCGCAACGGCAGCCGCTATGGCCCGCCTGGGGAGGGGTGCCGTGACGTCACGGTGCGGTCAGACGACGTCACAGGCGACGCCACTCTCCTCGTGCGCGCCCGAGCGCCCGGTGGCGCATCGCAAGCCGAAGCGCGCGTGCCCATCCGCATGGCGCGCTCGAACGTGAGCGTCCATCTCGTGGAAGCGTGGGGCGCACCATTCGCGGGCGCGGTCCTACGAAACGACGGCTGGGTCAGCGTCTCGAACCTGACGCTGGGCGGCGTCGCGCTTCCACCTATCCCAAGCGGCGCGTGGTTCGTCGGCCCACGCTCGCCGCCAGGCGCGCTGGCACAGGTGGCGACCGCGGCGCCGCATGATTGGACGCTCCGGATGGGGGCGCGTGTGGTGGCGAGCCTACCCGCGCCAAAGCCCGGCGAGGTGACATCGGTCGCTGGAGCGAGCCGCATGGGGGTGTCGAATTTCAGCGCGGAGCGGTTGCTCGTGAACGGTTCATGGACCGCGTTCGTGACGCCAGACGCTGGCGACGCACCGCTAGTGGGCCTCATCGACAGCGCGCGCGACGAAGTGCTCGTGGAGGCCTACACCATCACGAGCACGGACGTCGCCTCGGCGCTCGCGCGCGCGCTTGAGCGTGGCGTCTCCGTGCGCGCGCTGCTGGAGGGCGCCCCAGTGGGGGGCGTCCCGAGCGAGGAGAAGCCGCTCGTGGCGGCGCTCGTCGCGCGCGGCGCGAGCGTGTCGTTCCTGCGAAGCGCGCCCGACTTCCCCACGCGCTACGCCACGTTGCACGCGAAACTCGTGGTGGTTGACCGCGAGCGGGTGCTCGTGTCCACGGAGAACCTGCACGCGTCGTCGTACCCGCCGCTTGCTGGCGCCGCAGGCACGCGGGGGTTCGGCCTCGTCGTGGGGAACGCGTCGCTCGCGCGGCAGTTCGCGAGCGTCATGGATGCGGACGCGGCGCCGTGGCCGGACGTGCAGGCCGCGGACCTCGCGTCCCTACCACCGCCTGCGGAGCTGACCACGGCGGCGGTGCGGAGGGCCGGCCCCACGCTCTCCTTGGTCGGCGCGGAGTTCAACGCGACGATGGTGCTATCCCCCGAGAACTCCGCGCGTGACGTGGAAGCGCTGCTTCGCCGCGCGAGCGAGCGGATCGACGTCGCGATGCTCTTCGCGGACGCGCAGGCGAACCCCATGCTGGACGCGCTCGTGGCGGCAGCGAGGCGGAACGTCACCGTGCGCCTCCTGCTGGACGCGCACGTCGATGATGGGCGCAACGCCGCTGACGTGGCGCGATTGAACGCGCTAGCCGCGCGGGAGGGTCTCTCGCTCATGACGCGTTTGGCTGACGCGAACCACACGCTGCACGCGAAACTGGTGCTCGTGGATGGGCATGAGGCGTACGTGGGCAGCATGAACTGGGGGAGAGCGTCGATGAGGAACAACCGGGAGGCGGGCCTCATCATCGAGGCCCCGCCGCTCGTCGAGTTCTACGAGCGCTCGTTCCAGCGCGATTGGACGCGCCCGCAAGAGGCAGTTGCCGAGGTGTCCTCCCCAGTGCTGCGCGCGCTCGCCGCGCCCCAGTGGGTCCCGTTGGTCGCTACCGCGTTCGCTGCGGCGCTCACATGCCGGGCATCTTGCCGGAAGTGAGCGACCACTTGAACGAGACGCCGCCTCCAGCGGGAGGCGGGCCCGTGGGAACGTTCGGGTCGTAGCTGATGACGAGCGTGTACTCGCCTGGGCCGGGCAACTGGATCTTGTTCTTCTGTGAGATCCTCGTGTCGAAGCTGCTCGCGCTGCCCTTCTTCACGGTCTCGTCGTTCTTGATGAGTTTCCACGTGACGCCGTCCGTGGGGAGTTCTTGTTGGCCGTCGATCATGAGGGTGACCTGAGCGGAGCCTCCCGCGTACGTGAAGGGGAACTCTTGAGTCATCTTGGCGCTGTCCACGCGGCCGCTGCCCTTCTCATTGACGGGCACTTGCCATTGTGCGGACGCGCCGGGGGCGCCGTAGGACGGCATCTTCCACGCGTCCGTCGTGAAGCTCTTGACGTTGAGGAGCTTGCCGCTCGCTGCGTCCACCGTCGCGAAGGCCATGCCGCCCTCGCTCATGGCCGCGAAGTAGTAGGCCGTGGTGCCATCCATCAGAACGATCCCCTCGGCGACGGTCGCGTTGTCTCCCTTGAGCGCGTCCGCGAACGTCGCGTTGGTCCTGGCGGTCTTCAATGCCTTGTCCGAATCGACGTTCCACGCGCCAAGGGGCTTGGCGTCGTCGGGGGTGGATGCGTCCGTGTTGTTCTCGACCTTCACGCGGCCATCCGCCGTCACGCGGAACACACGCGTGGTGTCCTCGTCCCAGTACACGAAGATCCAGGCTGGGGCCTTGCCGTTGCCCACGTTGGGGTCGAGCGGGAAGTCGCCATCGTCGCGCCCGGAGGACGCGTTCGAGAGTTCGAGGCCAAAGACCCCGCCCAGCTTCGCGTTGGGGCTCCACGCCTTCGCCGCGTTGTCAGCGAGGTCCTTGTTCTCCATCGCCGTGATCTCGTCCTTCGAACTGGACGCGTTCAGGAACTCGCTGGGCGCCAAGCACCCCGCGAACCCCATGCTAAGCATCGTGATGACCGCGCCAAGAGCGGCCAGGGACCTCCTGTTCATGGGTCGCCCACGCCGTTGGAGGGCGTATAAGCTTAGTGGCGCCTGAGTTGAACGAAGCAACGAGGTACTTGGGTAGAGGGGGCAACTCGCGGCCCGTGCGCTCGTCCTTGGCGACGGCACTCGTCGCGCTGCTCGTGATGTCGAGCGCAGGTTGCTCGATGCGCTCGTTCGCGCCGACGACTGCGGTGCCCACGGCGACGCCGCCGGGGGGCCTCACGGAGGCGCCATGGCATTGCCTTCGCGGGCAATTGCGCGGACGCTTCTTTCAGCTACATGAAGGACCACTGGGTCGAGATCATCGGGCCAAATGGCAAGACGTGCTTCGGGCAAGTCGAGGACGCTGGCCCCTCGCACGATGACTTGTATCACGACGCTGCGTACGTCTTTGGCGCGGACGACGCGCGGCCCGAGCAGCGAGAGTTCAACAACGCGGGGATGGACGTCTCACCCGCGCTCAACGGGTGCTTGGGCTTCGCGGAGCTGGACGGGGACTCGGATCGCGTGTCGTGGCGTTTCGTGGACGCATCGCAGGTCCAGGACGGACCGTGGAAGACGTTGGTGACGCGTTCGGGCGTCACGCGGTGACGCGCTACTCAGTGCGTGGCCAGTTCCCTCGTGACCGCGGCGGCGCGGGGCATGATGCCCGCGGGCCAGATGCGCACTCGCGCGTCTGCAGCGACGGCGCCGTGTCCAGGCTCTCCAACGATGAGCGGGTTGATCTCGAGCTCGCGGATGCTCGGGTGTGCGCTCACGAGGGCGCTCACGCGGAGCAGAGCGTCCTCGATGGCGGGCACGTCGGCGGCGGCGTTGCCACGCGCCCCCTCCAGGAGGGGCCACGCGCGGATGCTTCGGACCATGCGCTTGGCATCCTCATCCGTGAGGGGCGCGAGGCGGAAGGAGACGTCCTTGAGGATCTCCACGAAGATGCCGCCCAGGCCGAATGCGAGGAGGGGCCCGAACTTGGGGTCCCCAGCCATGCCCACGAGGATCTCGTGGCCCCGCGGGATGCGTGCCTGGACGAGCGCTCCCTCCATCGCGTAGCCTCGCTCGGTCAGGCCAGCACTCATCTTGCGATAGCTTTCGGCCGCGTCCACTACCTTGAGATCGACGCCCCCCGCGTCCGACTTGTGCACGAGGCCAGGCGCGATGGCCTTCAGGACGACGGGGCCTCCGATGCTCGCTGCGGCCTCGGCGGCCTCCGTCGGCGTTGTGACCCGCTTGGAACGTGCGACAGACACGCCATAGCACTCGATGAGACGCGTGGCGTCGTCAGGGTCGAGCCACTCGGCTCCACTCGCTTGGGCGCGCTGGAGGATCGCAGACGCCTCATCGGGGCGTGCGCCACTGATGGGGAGGACGTGACCCGTGGGGCGTTGGTGCCATTCCGTGTGCCTGACGAGAGCGGCGAGCGCGCGGACGGCGGACTCGGGGAAGACGTACGTGGGAAGTCCCCCTTCAGTGAGAAGGTGGAAGGCGCTACCACCGCTGTCCTTCCCGAGGACGCATGCGAGGAGCGGCTTGTCGCCGCGCTTCGCGTCCAGGATGGCGCGCGATACGGCGACGTCGTCCACGAACACGGGCGGCGTGTAGATGACGATGAGGGCATCCACGTTCGGGTCGCTTGCGACGGCTTCGATCGCGGCGCGGATGTCCGTGGCGCCTCCGCCTGCGATGACGTCCACGGGGTTCGCTACGCTGGCTTCTGGAAGCAGCGCGGCGCGCAGGCGTTTCATGGTCTCCTCGGTGAGTTCGGCGAGCTGGAGGTCGCGCGCGAGGAGCGCGTCGGTCGCCATGATGGCTGGCCCGCCGCTGTTCGTGACGATCCCCACGCGACGTCCCCGTGGCGCGCTCGCGCGGCTGAACACGCGCGCGTGCTCGAAGAGCTCTTGGATGCTCTGTGCTCGTATCACGCCGCACTGCTCGAAGAGCGCTTCGATGATGGCGTCTCCCTCGGCGAGGGCACCGGTGTGACTCCCGGCCGCACGCGCCCCAGCCGCGGTGCGTCCGCTCTTCACCGCGATGATGGGTTTGTTGGGCGTGATAGCGCGCGCGAGCTGGATGAACTTGCGGGGGTTGCCGAAGTTCTCGAGGTAAAGGAGGATGAGATCGACCTGTGGGTCATCAGCCCATACGGCGAGGAGGTCGTTCGTGCTCACGTTCGTCTTGTTGCCCAGGCTCGCGAAGTAAGAAAGCCCGAGCCCCAAGTCGGCGGCTTGGTCGAGGATCGCCATGCCAAGCGCACCGCTTTGGCTCACGAAGGCGGTCTTCCCGTGCTTGACGTTCGTCGCGGGCGAGAACGTGGCGTTGAGGCGGACGTCCGGATTCTTGTTGAGGATGCCCATGCAGTTGGGGCCGATGGCGCGCATCCCGTACTTGTCGAGGAGATCTGCGAGCCGCGCTTCACGCGCGGCTCCATCCGCGCCCGTCTCGCGGAAGCCAGCCGTGATGATCACGAGGCCCTTCACGCCCTTGCGTCCGCACTCGTCCACCGCGCTGAGCACGGCTGGTGCGGGCACGACGATGATCGCGACATCGACCGGGTCAGGGATGTCGAGGACGCTGGGGTAAGCGCGCACGCTGGCGACGTCACGAGCCGTCCTGTTCACCGGATAGACGGGGCCTTGGAAGCCCCCCGCCAGCAGGTTGTGGAAGATCTGGTGGCCCACGCTTCTTGGATCGCGCGAGGCGCCGATCACGGCGACGCTCCGGGGGCTGAAGAGGCGAGAGATCGTCTCAGAGGTCATTTTTCGATCCCGCCGGGAGCATGTCCGGCATCCCGCCTTCAAGGTTTGTCCTGCCTACGGCTCGTGAGAGCGAGTCGATCATGCGGCCACGCCTGGGAGCGAAGCGCGGCGAGAGCGCAATAGGCGCACGATCGCCTCTGCGACGAGCCACGATCCGATGCTCGTCGCGACGATGATCGAAGCGAGCCTCGCGTCTATGCGGGCGAGGCCGAGCATGCCACGCGCTGCGGGCACGATGAGGAAGACTGCGACTGCGAGGGCGCCAACCAGCGTGGCCGCATGGAGCGCCATGTTGCGTGAGGGCCTGGTGCCAAGGCGCCGGCTCGGGTAAGCGAGGAGCACCTGGCCGAGGTACTCGTAGGCGAAAATGGCGGTCTGCGTTTCAACGACGGAGTACCCCATGCGGGGGAGCGCGAGAAGGATGGCGAACGCTACGAGCGTGCGGACGAGCGCGGAGCTGAGGACGAACGCCCAAGAAGCGCGGTCCAGGAGCGGTCCCGTGACCGGGAGCGGGCGCTCGCGCATGATGTCCGGGCTCCGATCGATGCCAAGCGCGAAGCTTCCGGGGCCGTCGGCGAGCATGTTGATCCAGAGGATCTGGAGCGCCGTGAGGGGAAGGACGAGCGCGCCGGTCGCATCGCGAAGGCCCACGATGTAGCTTCCCACGGCGCCGCCCACGAGCAGGAGGAAGAAGGCGATGTGGATCACGAACATGAAGCGGAGGAACTTCTGGATGTTGTCGGTGAGTTCTCTTCCCTCGCTCACGGCCGCGAGGATCGTCCGGAAGTCGTCGTCCACGAGGATGAGGCTCGCGGCTTCGCGCGCGACGTCGCTGCCGCGTTTGCCCATCGCTATGCCGACGTCTGCCTTCTTGAGCGCCGGCGCGTCGTTCACGCCGTCGCCCGTCATGGCTACGACCTCACCGTCCGCTTGCAGCGCTTCGACGATGCGGAGCTTGCGGTCTGGCGTGACGCGCGCGAAGACGTCGCACTCCCTCACGGCGATGGCGGCTTGCTCGGGCGTCATCAAGTCGAGCTCTGGGCCAGTGAGGACGCGATCGTGCCGGATGCCGACGCTTCTTGCGATGGCAAGCGCCGTCGCAGGGTGGTCGCCCGTGACCATCGCGACGCGGATGCCGGCCTCGCGCGCGCTGCGAATGCTATCCGGCACCTCCGTTCTGGGCGGGTCCCAGAGCGTGACGAGGCCAGCGAGGGTGAGGTCGTCCTCACGCTCGCCTGGCCCCCAGGCGAGGGCGAGGACGCGTTCTCCCAGCCGCGCGTGCTCCTCCGCGAGGCCTGCCCAACGCTCCGCGTCGGCGGGGGTGAGGCGGCACTTCGGGATGATGACCTCGGGAGCGCCCTTGAGGTAACTCGTGGGGGTGCCGTCCTCGTGGATCGTGACGCGCATGGATCTCGTGAGGCTATCAAAAGGTCGCACGGAGACGTGTGGCGCCGCGTGGGGGGCATCGGGGAGGATCTTGGGGATCGCGTGGTCAAGGAGGGCGAGCTCGAGTGGGTCGCCTGCGCGGCTTGTGGCGTCAGCGTCGTTCGCGACGACCATCGCTCGCAGGGCCCGCGCTTCGTTCGCGTGGATGGTGGCACGCACGCTCATGGCGTTCTGGGTAAGCGTGCCCGTCTTGTCCGTGCAGATGACGGTGACGCGGCCGAGGGCTTCGACCGCGCTGAGTCGGCGGACGATGGCGTTGCGCCTCGCCATGCGCTCCACGCCAAGGGCGAGGGTCAGCGTGAGGACGGCGGGAAGCTCCTCGGGCACGATGGCGACGGCGAGGGCGACGGCGAATATGACGATGTCCGCGAGGCGCTCCGTTCCTTCGAGCCAGACGCCCACGAGGGCGAGGACCAGGGCGAAGCCGAGGATGACCTGCGCGAGGACGTGGGCGAGCTTGTCGATGCGCGTCTCGAGTGGTGTCTTCGTCCTCTCGATGGTGCCAAGGAGGCTCGCGAGGCGGCCCAGCGCGCTGTCTCGACCAGTTCTCGTGACGCGCGCATAGGCTTTCCCGCGCGTGACGAGCGTTCCGGCCAACAACTCGGCGTCGGACGTCTTTTCGATGGCGAGTGATTCGCCCGTCAGGATCGACTCGTCGAGCGCGAGCGAACCGGCGTGAAGGAGGCGCGCGTCGGCGGGCACACGGTCACCAGCCTCAAGGCGGACGACGTCTTCGGGAACGATATCGCGTGTGCTCACTTGCTTGGGTTTCCCGTCGCGGACGACCCAAGCGCGGGGCGCGGCGAGCTGCGTGAGGCGTGCCATCGCCGTGTCGCTGCGTTGGTCCTGGATCGCGCCCAAGAGCGCGTTCACCGCAAGCAGCAGGCCGATGGCGATGCCTTCGAGGGGGAAGCCCCGCGCTTCGTCGCGGAGCCACACGGCCGTCTCGAAGACAAGCCCAAAGAGAAGGATGTAGATGAGGGGATTCTTGAACTGTCGGAGCACGCGCTTGGGGAACGTGTCGCGTTTGGCCTCGGGCAGCGCGTTGGGGCCGATCCGTGCGAGGCGTTCCTGCGCCTCCGCGGAAGTGAGGCCGCTCGTGCTCATGAGTTGCCCCGACCGGCTACCGACGGCGCTTCACGTGGGACGTTCCGCTGGGTGCGTGGTGGGGGCGTTCTCCGGGGTTGTGCGTCGCGCCGCGCACTCCGCGCGCGGCGGCTGGAGCCTTTCGTGTCATGGCGTGTCCATCACTCATCTCCCTCCCCGCGTTTGGTCGTGACGGTTCCGGCGGGCTCGACCTATGATGGGATCAGGCCGCGCTCACGAGCCACACGAGCGCGAAGTGGGACAAGGCACCAAAAAGGACGAAGATGTGCCAAAGGCCGTGGTGACCGACGACGCGTGGCCACGGGTCGGGCCGCTCACGCGCGTACACGACGGCGCCCATCGAGTAGATGATGCCGCCTGCCACGAGGAGGGCGACGCCTTTCCATGCCACGCTCTGAGCGAGCGGGACCAGCGTGACGACGCCGATCCAGCCGAGGCCCAAGTACAAGCCGACCGTGACCCAGCGCGGCGTCTTGGGAAGCGCCCAGCGCAGAGCGATGCCTCCGCCCGCGAGCGCCCACACGATGATGAGGAGGCTCCATCCCCATGAGTGGGGAAGTGCGAGGAGACATACGGGCGTGTACGTGCCGGCGATGAAGAGGTAGATCGCGGTCATGTCGATCTTGCGCAGGGCCCCGTCCTCGCGGTACGCGACGTGATGGAGAGCGCTCGAGGCGAACATGACGATGAGTGTGGCGCCG
>JBAZZN010000026.1:0-16037 GCA_041658815.1 Thermoplasmatota archaeon | reverse complement strand
GCCCATCCTCCAGTTCTCGAACTTGACGGTGGAGCCCGCGTCGGCGACCGCGGGCACGCTCGTCACGGCGCGGGCGCACGTGGCGAACGTGGGCCTCGCGCCTGCCAACGTCACCGTCGCTCTGCGCGAGGGGAATGTCTCCATCGCGAACGCGACCGTCACGCTGGACGAGGGCGCGGAGGGCACCCTCGTCTATCGCTTCATCGCCATCGGCCTTGGCCCGCACGCCCTCACATTGGCGGACTTGACGGCGAGCTTCGAAGTGGTCGCGGCGCCCACGCCAGCGCCGATCAAGGACATCGGCGACCTCAAGGACGACCCAGCGACCCAGCAGGCCGTCGCTGCGGCGGCGAAGACCATTCCCGCAGGTCCAGCCGTCCTCGCTGCACTCGCGGTGGGCACCCTCCTCATGCGTCGCCGCCCCTCATGATGGGGCGCAGCGGGTCGCGGATCCATTCGCTCCACGAGCCAGGATAGAGCGCCGCGCCCGGGAGCCCCGCGACATGCATCGCCAAGATGTCATGCGTCGCAGTCACGCCGCTGCCGCAGTAGAACGCCGTGTCCCTGGGCAGGACGCCGGCGAGGGTAGCGTCATACTTGCGGCGAAGCTCATCGCGCTTCAAGAAGCGCAGTTCCGCGTCCAGGTTCGCGCTCGTTGGCATGTTCTGGGCGCCAGGAATGTGCCCTGCGATGGGGTCGATGGGCTCCTCGTCGCCGCGATAGCGCGGGGGCGCGCGAGCGTCAACGAGGCATCGTGGCGCCCGCATCGTGAGGTCCCACGTCGTCACTGTGGGCATGGCGCCGGGGCGGCCGTGGAAAGCGCGCCGCGGTAGGGCGGTTCGATCGGCCGTGAGCGGGAGGCCAGCCTTCTGCCAAGCTTGGATGCCGCCGTCGAGCACGGCGACCGCAGAGTGCCCGTAGTAACGCAGGAGCCACCAGGCGCGTGAGGCCCAGATGCCGCCCGCGTCATCATACGCCACGACCTGCACACTCTCGTCGATGCCCCAGCGCGAGCAGCAGTCGATGAAGGCATCGACATCCGGAATGGGGTGGCGCCCAGTCCGGGAAGAGGGGCGAGCGCTGAGTTCCGCGTCCAAGTGCGCGTGCTGCGCGCGCGGGATGTGCCCCGCTTCCCACTGCTTCTGGCCCCATCCCGGATCCTTGAGGGCGTGGCGCGCGTCGAGGACGACGAGGTTGCGGTCCGGCAGCGCGCCCCCGCGCAGGCCAAGCGCGTGCGCCAACGACTCGGCGTCCACGAGCGTCGTCCACGGGCGCGGCTGCACGAAGCGCCAGCTGCCCGTTTCGCATTGAGGATTGCGGCTCAGAGTGTGTACTCGTCCGTGTCCTCCGCCGTTTCTTGGCCCCCACCAAGCGAAGTCTGTGTTATGGCGCTCGCTTCGAGGACGTGCGTGCCCTTGAGGTCCATGAACGGCGTGTCTTGCGGGATCTCGAAGATCACGCTGCCATCCTCGCTCGTCGTCACCGTGATCGTGCGAAGCAGGATCTTGCCCGCGCCAGTGATGGGCTCGTAATAGACGTTCAAGGTGACGGTCGCGTTCGCGATGCCGGTGCCGTCCCAGTTCGTGACGGTGGCTCGCGCGGGCGTGCCTGAGCCGTCCCCGAGGTCGGGGAGAGCCTCGATGACGAGCGCGACGTTGTCGTCCACGCTTACGTTGAACGTCTGGGTCGTCAGCATGCCATCAGCGTCCGTGGCGCGCACCGTGACCGCGAAATCACCGGTGGCGGGGAACGCCCACGTCACGTTGGCGCCCGTGCGTTGTGCTTGGAAGCCGTCCGCCGCGTCGAAGTCCCAGGCGATGGTGGGCAACGCCGCGCCGTCTGGATCGCTCGCGTTGGCCACGAACGCGGTCGGCTTCAGGACTTCAGCCGTCACAGGCGCCTTCGTGCCCACGAGCGGCGCCAGGTTCTCGGTGACGGACATCGTGAGCGTGGCGTGCACCGACAGAGCGCCATCCGTGGCTTCCACGCCAAACGAGTGATCTCCCACTTGCGCCGTCGTGGGGCGCCAGGTGATCACGCCGTCCGTGACCGTCGCGCCATCGGGCAGGCCAGTCACGACGTTTGTAAGTGCAACGCCATCTGGATCCACGATTGGGATGCTCATGCTCAGCGTGCGGTTCGCCTTGATCGTCACGCTCGTGGGGCCAGAGACGATGGGCGCGCGGTTCACGTTCGTCACGCTGATCGTCGCGTTCTCCGTCGCGCTCGTCGTGCCGTCGGAGACGTGGAAGGCGACCGTGTACGAGCCGGCCTGCGCGAAGTCGGGCTGCCACGAGAAGACGCGGCGAGCCGCGTCAAAGCCAGCGCCGCGCGGCACGTTGGATGCGCTGTACGCGAGCGCGTCGCCGTTCGAGTCGATGGCGCTCACGACGAAGTTCAAGGCGTCGTTCTCGCTGACTGTTCTCGAACCAATCGGCGTGAAGCTTGGGACGCCGTTCGCGGGCGCCACGCGGATCGTGACGGTCTCGCTGACCTCCGCGACCCCGTCTGTCGCGCGAAACGTCACGCTGTAGTCCCCGCGCGCGTGCGCTCCCGGCGTCCACGAGAAGACGCCAGTGCCGTCGTGGCGATCCGCGAAGCTCGCGCCGGCAGGAACGGGCGAGACGATGAGCGTGAGGACGTCACCCTCGGGGTCCGTCGCGCCTGCTTCGATCGTCATCGCAGCGCCCTCGAAGGCCACCTGGCTTCCGATGTGCGCGAGCACGGGCGGCCGCTGGACGTCAGCCACGGTGATCTTCGCCCTGCGCGTGTCCGCGAGGGTGCCGTCGCTCGCGACGAGGCGCAGCGAGTGGATGCCCGCCTGCGTGTAGGTGGGCGTCCACGAGAAGGCGCCGGTGACGCTATCGATCGAGGCTCCCGCAGGCAGCTCTTCACCTGAGTACGTGACGGCGTCGCCGTCGGGGTCCGTCGCAGCGAGCGTGAAGCCGATGGCGTCGCCCTCGCGAGCGCTCTGGTCGGGAATCGCCGCGAGCGCTGGCGCGCGGTTCGTGTTCACGACCGTGATGGCGACGTCGATGGAGTCGTTGAGCGCGCCGTCGCTCGCGGTGAAGGTCACCACGTACGTACCGGCCTGGTCGAACGTTGGCGTCCACGAGAAGACGCGCGTCCCGTCGACGTACGACGCGCCCACGGGGAGGCCTGCCGCCGTCACGCTCACGCGGTCGCCGTCCGCGTCGCTCACGGCGATGGGGAAGGCGAGGGTGCTCGTTTCCGCGACCGCCTTGTGGCCGTGGTGCGCGATCACCGGCGGCGCGTTGCCCTCGCGCACGATGAGCGTGGCGACGCGCGTTGCCGTACGGCCCTGGTCGTCAGTGATGGTCAGACTCACCGCGTACGTGCTCGCGGTGGCGTAGCCGTGCAGGGGGTTGCGCGCCTGCGAGGTGCCCCCGTCCCCGAAGCTCCACGACCATGACGCGATGCTTCCGCCAGGCGCCATGGACCAGTCGGTGAACTGGTACGCGTGCGCGCCGTTCGACGCGTACGCGAAGGAGGCTCGCAGATTGGGCCCTGCGCCCGCGAAGGGGCTCATCGACGGCGCGTGGTCCTGGGGGGCCGTGTCGGTCTGCGTCGTGCGGATCCCGTACGGCGTGTCGCCGCGTCCGTCCCCGTTCGCGTCAACACCAGCGTAGTCGGACCAGTGGTTGCCGTCCCAATCGCTTCCCGACGACTCGTCGGACCCCTGGGCGTTGGAGGCGCCCCGGAAGTTGTTGCCCGTGATTCGGTTGCCCGGCGCGAGCTGGGTCACCTGGACGCCATCGGGGTTGCCTAGGATGTCGCAGCCCGTGACGAGGTTTCCGATCGCGTCGTCGGCAAAGTAGGCTCCAGTGTACGCGTTCGAGGCGGAGATGCAATCCTGGAACGTGTTCCCGTTGGAGTAGGCCGCGTAGAATCCGTCGCCGTTGTCGTGGACTGCGCAGTCGCGAACGACGTTCCCTTGGGAGCCCGAGATGCCCACGCCAAAGCCGTTGCCGAAGGCCTCGCAGGACTCGATGAGGTTGTCCGTGGAGCTGGCGATATACACGCCGCCCGCGGCGTTGTCGTGGACGCTCAGGCCGGTGACGCGGTTGTTGCTCGATGAGTCGATGAGGAGGCCGAAGTCCGACCCGTACGCGACGCAGTCCTCGATGACGTTGTCCGCTGATCCCGCGTATATGGCGATGGCCACGGGCGAGTCGAACATCGTGGGCTGCGCGATCCGGGTGCGAATGCGGCAATCGACGATCGAGGACTCCGTGGTGTTGGCGAGGACGACGCCTTGCGCGTTGAGAGCGTCGATCTCGAGGTTGCGGATCGTCACGTTCCGGCTGTCCACCAGGGCGAGGTACGCCGTGGGCGTCGCGGCCGCATCGAAGTCGAGGTCGCGCGCTCCCACGAAGTACTGGATCGGGACGCCGTCGATGGTGTTGGAGGCATCGATGTCCTGGTTGAAATCGCGGGGGTAGCGCAGAGCGCCGGATGGGTTCACGCCAAAGCCGCTGCCCAGCATCGTGTTGTTTCGCAGGATGTTGTCGGGGGACCATCTGATCTGGATGCCGTAGGTGTCGTCCGCGAGCGTGCAGCCCGTGACCGCTGTGCCGTTGGAGCGCTGGTCGATCCAGACGCCGATCCTGCCCTCTCGCATGTCGCAGTCCCGGACGGCGTTGCCAGAGGAGCCCACGATCGTGAGGCTGGCTCCTTCAAGGTTGTCGCCGCCACGAATCTTCAACCGCGTGAGAACGTTGTCGTTGGAGCCGTCCTTCAGGCGCATCCCGGTCGTTTCGTCGGTGAGGTCGCACCCGTCGAACGTATTGCGGCTCGACGCGATGAGGGCGATCCCGTGCGACGATAAGGCGGTGGTCCTGTGGATGGAGCAGTCCAGGATCGTGTTGTCGTCCGAATTCACGAGGCCGAAGCCTCCGTAGATGTTGTCTTCGCCCACGATTCCGCTTAGGACGTTGTCCGACGAGGAGAGGAGGCCCAACGCCCAGGTGGTGTTGGAGAGTCGGCAATTGGAGATCGTGTTGTCCCGGGAAACGAGCAGCATGATGCCCACGGAGCCAGTGTCGTGGACGGCGCAGTCCTCGACGGTGGAGCCGGTCACGTTCGTCAGGAGCAACGACGAGTCTAGCGTGATGCCGCGGATCGTGACGTTCGTGCTTGAGACGAGCCCGAGCCAGCCGATCCGGTCCTGCCACGTCTCGTCGATGACGAGGCCGTCCTCGTGGCGGAGGTAGTAGATGGGCTTCCCGTTGCGCGTGTTCGACGTGTCGATGTCGATGTCGAACTCCGCTGCACGGGGGTATGCCTCATCCGCCGGGGAGATGCCAAAGGTGCCGCCTTCGAGCGTGTTGCCGCTCATCCGCCCCCCGTCCATGGCGCCGACCTCGATGCCGCCCATCCCAGGTGAGCTGCGGACCGTGTTCCGCTCGACCACGACGTCGGCGGACCCCCAGACGCCGATGCCAAGAGTGTTGTCGTCGAACTCGCAGTCCCGGACGACCGCTCGGGGGGACCCCCAGACTTCGACGGCTCTTCCTGGGCCGTTGAAGTGAGAGATGGTGCAATCGGCGACGACGACGTCGGCCGAGCTCCAGAGCACGACGCCGTCTGTGTAGGCGGTGGTGGACCACTCCGCGACGAAGTTCTCGAGCCTGCCGTTGGGCGCGCCGTGCAGCATGATGCCGCCCCAAGCTTGGTCGTGCACGTACACGTTGCGCACGACGTAGTGGGCCGACGTGGCCTCGATTGTGATGCCGTAGATTCCCGCGCCTGCGCCGGTCCCGTCGATGTTCCACCCTTCGATGATGTAGGGGTCATCGCTCGTGCCGGTGCCGTCGGTGACGCCGTTTTGCGCCGTGAACTCGGAGTCGCCCTTGATGTCGATGGGTAGGTGGGGGATCTGCGCGGAGCTGATCGTCGCGGGCGAGGGCGCCCTCGTGGTGAAGCTCCGCACTGTGGAGGACGCGTCGGCTTCTCCGTCCGTCGCCGTGGCGTACCACTCGTACGTCGTGAGGTAGGCGCGGCCCGGCCAGTAGAGGGCTGCCTCGGAGCCGCTTGTGACGCCATCGCGCTCTCCGATGAGGTCGAACGCAGCTTCGTCTTGCGCGCGCCCGTAGAAACGGACGCGCGTGAGGTCCGCGTCGAGGTCGCTGACCCAGACGGCGAGCCTCGGGTTGGGGGAGACGAGGAGGGCGTCGTCCGCTGGCGCGCTCTGCATCGGCTCGCCAGGCGGCGACTGCTCGCCTGGAGCGGCGGTCGCGAAGCTCCACGTCGCGCCAATCGTTCGCGGCGTGCCCCACTCGCGGACGACGACGCGCCAGTAGTACGTCGTGGAGCGCGCGAGGACGCCGGGATCGAACGAGTCCGCAAGAGAGCTCTCGGCGACGCTGGGCGGATTGGGATCCGTGCCGAAGTACACGTCGTACGTGATCGGGTCCCCTTCAGGGTCGGAGGATGACCAGCGCAGAAGGGGGCGCGAACCCACCGCGGCGGCACCGCTCGCGGGGGATGGGTCTGCCGGCAGGAACGGGGGAAGTCCCGTGCCTCCGCCGGTGGGGAGGAGCGGATGCGCATCGCCCGGACCCCATGGGACGTCCGTGTCGCCGAGGCCGTCTCCGTCCGTATCGCTCCCGGGGTAGTCGCCCCAGAAGTTGCCGCCTAGGAAGGGGCCGCCAACGATGTTGGTGCCTGCGCTCTTCGCCACGTTGTATGCGTTGGCGTCGTCCGCGGCCGCGAAGTTGCGCTCGAACTCGATGGCGTTCCAGAAGTAGTTGTTCGAGATGCGGTTGGCGGCTGGCTTACCACTCTCGTCCTCGACGACGCCGAGGCCAACCGCGTTCTGCCGCAGGGCGTTCTCCTCGATCACGTTGCCTTTCGCGGCATTCCCGACGAGGCGGATTCCTTCGGCCTGGTTGTCCTTGATCTCGCAGCGCCGCACGACGTTGGCGTCGCCGGAGAGGATGACGCCTATCGCGTTGTCGTGGACGACGCTTCTTTCCAACGTCGCGTTGCCCTTGAGTCTGATGCCGGGTGCGTCGCTGCTGGAGGAGACGTTGCATCCGGTGATGAGGGTGCCGGGGGAGCCTTCGACGACGAGTCCCTCGACGTTGTTGTCTCGGATCACGCAGTCGCGCACCACGGTTTGCGGCGAGTCATAGACTTTCAGACCAAACCCGTAATAGAGGCCCGCGTCGGAGTTGTTGTGAGAAGAAGACTCAGTGACCTCGGTACGCGGCGAGTTGGCGACCGAGATCCCGCCCGCCGTGTTGTGGTCCGTGGTGCAACGTTCCACCTTGGCCTCAGGCGACCAGTACACGAGGATGCCGTAGTGAGATGGGGCTGATGGGGCAGCCCTCACTCCGTTTCCGCTGCTCGTGCAGTCAGATAGCGCGAAGGCGGGCGAATGCCGGATGAACACGCCTTCGAGCGACAGCGCGCGTGCACTCACGTTGTTCATCGATCCGTTGGTCACTGACATTACGTAGAATCCGCCGACCCCACCAGTCTGCCCGCTGTCGGCCCCGGCCCCGAGGACTTCCGTGCTTTGGACCACGAAGTGCGCTTCGGTGTTCCTTATGTCGATGGCGTAGAACGGATTCGTCGTCACGAACCGGGCTTCCTTGGGGTGCGTGAGGACAGCGGGCTCCGCGAGGATGGTCCAGCCCTCGATGACGTAGGGGTCCTCCGCGGTCCCGTCGCCGCTGACGACGCCCGTCTTCGCGCGCGTCGCGTCCCAATCGACAGCGTCCGTGGTGGGATCACGCACAACGAATCCGTTCGAAGCGTCGCTCCCGTCAATGAAGATGGGGGCGTGGGGCGTGAGCGCGCCAGTCGTCGCACCCTTAAGGGAAGGTGATCTTGGGGATACTTGTCCCAAGGGGGAGACTGCGGCTGTGGCCGTGCTGGTGACGGCGAGAGCCACACCGGCGAAGACGAGGATGAATACGGCTGCTCTGGCGTAAGTGCGGGCGTGCAAGTTCTCCGGCCTCCCTTGGCGAACGCGGGCTGGTGCCGACGTCTGGCGATGAGGGCCCGGGGAGGGACTTCAAGTTTCTTGCGCCGTTCTCAATCCGGAAATCGCAGCGCAAGCGGAGGAAATCACAGCGGACGTGACGCGCGTGTGAGTCACGCAGGTGGCGAAGCGGTCTTCAAGTGGAGCCCCCCCGATGCCGGTCGCGCGCGAGGAGTGGTTAGGACGAAGGTCGAGAAGCTCCGATCCGCCGCGAACGGAGCCGCATCCGTCAACAGGGTGCTTGGTCACCTCTACGCGACCGATCGTCGCACGCCTGAGGAATACGAGGCGACTTTCGCGATCTGTCGCGAGGGAATAGCACACAGCCTCGATCTTTCCGCATCCACCGTCGCGCGCTCGCTCGCGAGGCTCATCGAACAAGGCCACGTCGTGGCGCACAGGCGCGTCGTCAAACTCGTTGGAGGCCGGCGGAGCGTATTCTTCTTGACGGACAAGGGTCGCGCGGCCGCGCGCGAGCTTGCGCAGACCACGGCTGGAATAGGCGCCAAGAGTGCCAGCCACGCTGAAGGCAAGCGGCCGTTCGTGGGTCGCCCAAAGGAAGTCGCGCGGCTGCGCGCCTGGTCGAACCTGCCAGGGGGGGTTGTGATCGTCGAGGGACCCGCGGGGATTGGGAAGACGGCGCTCGTGCGGCATGCCCTGACGGGTCGATCGCGCGACCCCGTGTTCTCGTATGCGATCAACGCTCGCTCAACTCCTCGCAACCTTGCGGTGTCCTTTGCCGAGTTCTTCTCCGCACGCGGTCGCCGCGACGTCGCCGGCGTGCTCGCTGGAAACGGAAACCCAGACACAGAAGTGATCAGGCGCGCTATCATATCGTCGCTTGACGGCTGGAGAGGTCTCCTCTTCGTGGACGACGTCCACAAGGCCTCCCCAGAGATCCAGCGGATCCTCTCCTCCATGTTCTCGATGGCCGCCCGAGGTCACTGCCGCCTATTGCTGGCGGGCCGCGAAGTAGGCGGGCTCGTCACGCTTGGGCCCGATGGGGAAGGCTTCCTCGACGAGATCACGCTGGGCCCACTCGACATCGAGGAGAGCCGGCGCGTACTTCGGGCACGCGGCATTCCAGACGACGAGATCGATGGCATCGCACGCGTGGCGAGCGGGGTCCCGCTCATTCTCTGTTTGGCCCAAGCGGGAGTGCGCCCCGTGCGCTCGAGCGGAGTCGTGGCCCACTTGCGCGCGGTCAACGCTCGGCTTTCGGACCCAGAACGGAGGATCCTCTGGAGGGCCGCGATCCGTCGGGTCCCGGCTCCCGCCGAGACCATCGCCCCTGATGAAGGCAACGTTCATCTTGTGGGGCCACTGGCCCGAAGGGGTCTCCTGCTCAAGGACGACCGAGGTTGGGTCGTCCATGAACTCCTCCGCGACCACTATCTCGGCATCCTGCCAGCCGGCATCTCCCACGCCCTCCACGCAGAAGCGGCGCAGCGCTGCGCGATCGATGGGAGCACGGACGAGGTGGTGGAGGCGATGCACCACTTCCGGCAGGCGGACATGGATGACGAGGCAGCGGCACTCGTCGTCTCCCACGGACGAAAGCTGTTCTGGGAAGGATACCACACCGAACTCAGGAGTGCTCTCGAATCTCTCCGTGACGGGCGACTCTCGCCTCGCCAGCGGAGCTGGAGAACGGTGCTCCTCGCAGCCATCATGAACCATGCCGGACGCGAGGAGGACGCCATCGCCCTCGCGCGCCAAGTGATGTCGCACCGGATGGAGGACTCGGACCCGGAGCTCGCGGCGTTCGCCGCCTACGTCGCGGGGGTCGGTCACAGGTTCCTGCGCCGGTTCGACGAGGGGATCCAATTGCTGGCGGAAGCGCTAGAACGGCTCGATGGGTCCCGGGGAAAGCCCCACTACATCGACCTGGCGAACATGCAGGCGTGTCTCTTCGGACTCAGCGGGAACCACGAGAAGGCGTGGGAGTTCTTTGATCGGAACCGTCGCGACCTTGAGGCACTTGGCGGTGACCCCCACATACTGGCAAAGACTCACAGCAACCTGTGCGAGTCGCTGCGCTACATGCATCGTTATCCCGAGGCAAGGGCGCACGGAGAGTCGGCGCTGAGGCTCGTCGCCGACCACGACCTCCAAAGCCTGCGCTTCGGCGTCAACCTTCATCTCGCCTGGCTCAACATCGAGATGGGCGACTATGCTAAGGCTGCGTCTTCCATCGAGCAAGCCTCCGCGACCAACCGCGCGCCCATGTGCGGAAACGAGCACGAGTTGCTCTGGGCCAAGGGGCGCCTCTTGGTCGAGACGGGCGAAAGTGAGCAAGCAGTACCCGTGCTGGAGCGCGCCGAGGCGCTCGCCAGCCAGGCGAAAGATGCCGCGGCACTCCGCGCAATACGGGAACTCGCCGACAGGGCGAGGTGAGAGCTTGCGCATCCTGAAGTGCGCCCAGCCGTTCAGAGTACGTATGCGTCAGCGTCCTGTCCAGTTTCCTGGTCTTCGCCAAGCGACGACTGCGTGATGGCGCTCGCTTCGACGACGTGCCGGCCCTTGAGGTCCGCGAAGGGCGTGTCTTGCGGGAGGACGAACAGCACGCTGCCGTCCTCACTAGTCGTCACCGTGAACGTGCGGGCGAACGATCTACCCGCCCCCGCGATAGGCTCGTAGTAAACGTTCACAGTGACTGTGGCGCCGCTGATCGGCGTCCTGTCCCAGCCTGTCACGTTGGCTCGGGCGGGCGTTCCGCCCGAATCATCCGAAGCACCTTGGAGGACCTCGATCATGAGTGCGATGTTGTCGTCCACGCTGACGTCGAACGCGCGCGTCGTCTGCATGCCGTCCCCGTCCGTGGCGCGCACTGTGATCGTGAATCCCCCAGTGCCCTCGAACGTCCACGTCACGTCCGCACCAGTGCGTTGAGCTTGGAAACCGTCGGTTGCGTCGAAGTCCCAAACGATGGTGGGTGCGACCTCGCCGTCTGGATCGCTCGCGTTGGCCCTGAAGCTCGTCGGCTGGAGCACTTCGGGCCACGCTGGAGCAATCACCTTCACGATCGGCGCTTGGTTCTCTTGCACTGATATCGTGAGGCTCGCGCTCGCCATGAGCGATCCGTCCGACGCACTCATCGCCACCGCGTGATCGCCCACCTGGTCAGGCGAGGGGCGCCAAGTGATGACGCCAGTCGTCGCGTCGAGCGCCGCACCATCCGGCAGATCCTGGACCGTGTACGCGAGCACATCAAGATCAGGGTCCGCGAAGGGGGTGCTCGTCCTCAGCGTCTGATGCGCCTTGATGACGGCACTAGTCGCGCCCGAAACAACGGGCACCCTGTTCACGTTCGTCACTGTGATCGTGGCGTTCTCCGTCACGCTCGTCGAGCCATCCGTCACGTGGAAGCTGACGACGTACGAGCCAGACCGCGCATAGTCTGGCACCCACGAGAACACGCGGCGTGCTGCGTCAAAGCTCGCACCACGCGGCACGTTCGTCGCGCTGTATGTGAGCGTGTCACCGTTCGAGTCGATGGCGCTCACGACGAAGTTAATCTGGTCAGCTTCACTGACCGCCCTATTGCCAATCGGGGTGAAGCTGGGGACGCCATTCGTGGGAGCGACTCGGATCGTTATCGTCTCGGCCGCCTCGGCAACGCCGTCGGTCGCGCGGAACGTCACTGCGTAGTCGCCGCGGGCGTGCGCTCCAGGCGTCCACGAGAAGACACCCGTGCCGTCACCATAGTCCACGAAGCTCGCGCCTGCAGGCAAAGCCGAGGTCAGCAGCGTGATAGCATCACCCTCGGGGTCCGACGCGCTCACGCTGACGCTGAGCCCCGAGCCCTCGAAGCCGGCTTGGTTGCCTATGCGAGCGAGCACCGGGGGTCGTTGGACGTCCGCCACGTCAATCATCATCGTGCGCGTCTCCGAGTTGAGCGAGCCATCACTCGCTAGGAATCGTAGCGAATGCTGGCCTGCTTGCTGATAGCTTGGCGTCCACGCGAATGCCCCCGTGGCGCTGTTGACCGTGGCTCCTTCTGGGAGTCCGTAGCCGAAGTACGTCACGGCGTCGCCATCAGGATCGCTCGCGGAGAGCGTGAATCCGATGGCGTCGCCCTCTCGGCCACCCCAGTCTGGGATCACCGCGAGCACTGGCTCGCGGTTCGTGTGCGCCACGACTATTCTCGCGGTCATCGGCTCGCTTTCCGTGTTCGACGAGTCGGTAGCCATCACGCTGAACGAATGCGTTCCCGCTGTGCCGTAGGCTGGAATCCACGAGAACGTCGCCGAGTTGTCGCGGTTGTCCGTGAACGACGCGTCTGCGGGAAGGTCCGCCGCACTGATAGTCACGACCTCGCCGTCCGGGTCGCTCGCGCTCACGGTGAACGTGAGGAGGGAATCCTCCTGGCCATCCTGGTCGAGGATCGCGGCCAGGATCGGCGCTTGGTTGGTCGTGTAATGTTCCACGAGCGTCTGGGCGAATGGGTCGGATTCGTAGTAGCCGACGGCCCAGCAGTGCGTTGACACGCACGCGACGCCCGAGAGGTAGCTGCGCTGGGCACCCCAGTTTGGCGAGCTGACGATGGTCCACGAGGCCCCATCCCACCGCTCGATCAGGGTTTGAAAAGTGTGGCCGTCGTAGCCATAACCGACGGCCCAGCACTCCGTCGACGCGCACGTGACGTCAACGAGGTAGTTGCGATCGGTGGCACCGGTGTTGGGCGAGCTGACGATGGTCCACGAGGCCCCATCCCACCGCTCGATCTGCGTTTGATCGAAGATGCCGTTCGAGTAGCGGCCAATGGTCCAGCACTCGGACGCCGATGCGCAAGTGACACTGGACAGCCTGTTGTCCTGAGTGGCACTCGTGCTGGGCGAGGGGACGATGGCCCACGAGATGCCGTCCCACCGATCGATCAGGTTCTGATATGAATCAGCGTCGTAGTCGTAGTAGTAGCCGACGGCCCAGCAGTCCGATGCTGACACGCAGGTCACACCGGAGAGGGTATTGTGCTCGGTGTTTGGCGAACTGACGATGGTCCACGAGGCCCCGTCCCAATGCTCGATTAGTGTCTGATAGTAGATGCCGTCGTCGTAATAGCCGACGGCCCAGCAATCCGACGCAGTCACGCACGTCACATCGTAGAGGTAGTTGTTCAGGATGGCGCTGGTGTTGGGCGATGGTGAGATGGCCCATGAGGACCCATCCCAATGCTCGATAAGGGTCTGATAGACGGCGTTCTGGGTGGCATCAACGTAGAGGTAGTAGCCGGCGGCCCAACAATCAGAACCCGTCACGCACGTCACTCCCCAGAGATAATTCTGCACCAACGGACTGGTGTTGGGTGAGGCGACGATGGTCCACGATCTCCCGTCCCAACGCTCGATCAAGGTCTGATCGATGCCGGTGTTCTCGTCCTCGTAGTTGCCGACGGCCCAGCAGTCCACGACTGATACGCAGGTCACGTCCCAGAGGAAGTTGGGCTGGATGCCGTGCGTGACGGGTGAGCCGACGATGGTCCATGAGGTTCCGTCCCACCGCTCGATGAGACTCAAATCGACGTCCAAGCTGTCGTCGTGGTAGTAGCCCACGGCCAAGCAATCCGACGGCGCCGCGCACGTGACTCCCCACGGGTAGTTGTTCTGGGTGGCACTAGTGCTGGGTGAGGAAACGGCGGTCCACAAGGTCCCGTCCCAATGCTCCATCAAGGTCTGGAAGACGCCGCTGTTCGCGTCGTAGTAGTAGCCGACGGTCCAGCAGTCCGACGCGGACGCACAAGTCACGCTCAGGAGGACGCTGTCCACGGCCAAGGGCGGCGGCGACGAGTCCGTTGTCCATGCAGTCCCATCCCAGTGCTCGAGCAGGCCTTGATCGTTGATGCCGGTGCCGTAGTAGCCCACGGCCCAGCAGTCAGACGCCGACATGCACGTCACGCCCAGGAGGGCGCTCTCTGAGGCCAGGGGCGGCAGCGAGGAGCTGACGATGACCCACGAACCCCCGTCCCAGCGCTCGATCAGACTCTGATCGGCACCGAGGGTGTCGTCATAGTAGAAGCCAACGGCCCAACAGTCGGAGGGCGACGCGCACGTCACTCCCCAGAGGCGATTGTCCTGAGTGGCGCTGGTGTTGGGTGAGGAAACGATGGTCCACGAGGCCCCGTCCCAATGCTCGATGAGGGTCTGATAGACGCTGCCGTTCTCGTCGTAGTAGAAGCCGGCGGCCCAGCAATCGGAGGCCGACGCGCACGTCACTCCATAGAGGACGTTGTCCTGCGTCAGGCTGGTGGTCGGTGACGGGACGATGGTCCACGAGGCCCCGTCCCAATGCTCGATGAGGGTCTGGGACGCGATGCCTGGGTTAACGAATAGGCCGACGGCCCAGCAATCCGACGCAGTCACGCACGTCACCCCAATGAGGTAGTTGTGCTGCCACGTCTGGGAGTCGGGGGAGGGAACGATGGTCCATGAGGCCCCGTCCCAGTGCTCGATCAAGGTCTGATAGACGTAGCGGCCGGGGCCGACCGTCAACTGGTAACCGACGGCCCAACAATCGGACGCCGTCACGCACGTCACGCCATAGAGGACATCGTAGAGAGTGGAGAGCGTGTTGGGTGAGTCCACGATCGACCAGTCACTTGGTGCTCCCGAAGGAAGTGGCGCGTTCTCAGACGCGGCAGCCGGCGACACACCTGGCGGAGCGGGTCGTTGGTTGGCTGTGTCCGCAGAGGCGCTGTGGGGCAAACCGAACTCTGGAGCGGTGGGCGCGAGGAGTTGGGCGCGCGCCTTTAGGGCTAGATCGCCCGTGTGGGGGACTGCGGTCTCCACGGCGTCGGCTTGGCCCGTCGCGAGGGTGATCAAGGGCGCTTGGAGCAGGAGCACTCCAACGATTAGGGGGAACCGTGGCAAGCTGAGCAGCCTCCGACGCTGCGGGGGGGCTGCCCGAGACCATGAAGATTGACCCGGCGCACACCGGCAATTCACTCTTGCTGTCTTCCGGCGCGCTTCTCTTGCGACCGTCGCCCCGCGCGCCCCCGTGCTCCCGCGGCGAGTGCTGGGTGCGCAGCGAGTGCGCCTCCGACTCGCTCCAGGATGTGTAACTCGGCCTTTCGGAGGTGCTCTTCGAATGTGGAGCGGGAGAGACCCAGCGACTTGGCGAGTGCTTGCGCGGGAGTGCGGCGCGGCGACTCGTAGTAGCCTTTGCGGATCGCTAGCGTGATGGCTTCGAACTGGCGCGGCGTGAGTCTCTCCGTCAAGTCCGCGAGGGGAACGTTGATCGCGAGCTGAGCGGCCTCCACCTCGCTGACGCTCTCCACGCGCACGTCGCCGATCTCGGAGAGCGTTCGCACGAGCACGTCGAGGCGGTCACGCGTGGGCGCGATCACGGTATAGCGCTCAAGCCCGTCTTGCCAAATGGCGGGCCACAGGATGCTGCAGCCGCTCTCGTTTATCGTCGTGACGACGCCCCACGTGGGGGGCCGCGCGCGGAGCACGACCGTATTTGGAGTGCGCAGCACGATCTCAGCTGGCCCCTCCTCTGTCTTCTCGATGCCGTCGATGAACGCCTCGATCTGCTCGGGACGAACGGCGTGCATCACGAGGACATCGCCCGCTTGGTCCGCGCTCACTTGCACGGCCTTCGCGCCGTCGGTCAAACCCTCGGACACGATGCAGCCCCAGTGGCGCACGACGAGGTGCGCTTGGAGGAGGGTGGGGGAGCGCGGGGCATCCACGAGAGATGACACGCGGCGCGGGAGCGATATAGGCTCGCACCGCTTTGTAAGCCCGGGATGAGGTCCCCCATCCCACTTTCAGAGAGCTTAAGAGGACCCGGCGAGACATCCGGCAAGGTATGCGCGCGCTCGTCCTCTCCGGTGGTGGTGGTCGTGGCGCGTACGAGTTGGGAGTGTACAAGGCGTTCCACTCCAAGGGGCACGATTTCGACGTGCTCTCGGGTAGCAGCGTGGGGGCCATCACGGCGGTCGCTATCGCGTCGGGCCTCAGCATGGCAGAGCTTGAGGCCATGTGGGGCCGCATGCACACGTTCGGCGTGATGAAGCCGCGCG
>JBAZZN010000025.1:0-16041 GCA_041658815.1 Thermoplasmatota archaeon | reverse complement strand
GCCTGCCGTGTGGCCGCTCCAAACGCCGTTCGTCTCCTCGTAGATCCAGAGGCCGTTCCCGGTCACGTAGTTGCGGTCGTCCACGTAGAACGTCGTGTCGGCCGTTCCACCCGTCACTTGGAGGATGCCAAGCGCGGGCTGCTGGCCCGCGCAGAAGTCAGTCGGTGCGGCGGTGGTCGTTAGGAGCGGAAGCAGGAAAAGCAGGCCAAGGAACACTCTCATGTCATCACCTCAGAAGAAGTACATGTCCGGAGGGACGTTCCAGTCGTCTGTGCAGATCTCGCAATCGTCCGGCAAGAAGTCACAGTGCGAGCCCCGCTGGAGGCTCTCGTGCTGCGGGTCGCCGAAGTACACTCCCGCGGGCTTCTCCTTCCAGATGCCGTTCGTCTCTTGGTAGATCCACAATCCGTTCCCCAGGAGGTAGTTGCGATCGTCCACGTAGAACGTGAAGTCCGCGCTGCCCGGCGTGACCTCGACGATGCCCAACGCGGGATAGCCCTTCGAATCGCAATCGCCGTACGAGGCGTGCGCCATTGTCACGACCGGAAGCACGAGGAGCAGGGGAATGAGGAGTTTCATGGGGTCACCGAGTCCAGGTCGCATCAGAACACCATCGTGTCAGCGTAGGCGTAGTCGCAGTCCCAACCCCAGACGGGCGGCTCGTCGGGTGGGATGATGTACGTGATGCCGCCACGCTGGAGCCCTTCATCGAGGTTGGATTCCTGCCAGACCCAGATCCCGTCCCCGAACAAGTAGTCCCGGTCGTCCACGTAAAGAGTGATATCGCCAGCGCTGACCGTGACCAAGCCCAGCGCAAGCGGGTCCTTCGATTCGCAAGCGCCTTTGGTGATCGTGACGCTTGGGTCGGCCAGCACCGTGAACGGCAGCAGAGCAAGCACGAGGAAGAACGGGGTACTCCTGAACACGTCGAGCCTCTCCCATTGGCTCCAGAGGCCCGCCGGAGGATAATTCTTCTGCTTCAGCGCGTCACGCCGCTGGAATCGCGCCGCCCCTTCGCGCGGACCTTTGGCTTCACGCGTTCGGCCTCTTGCCGCTCTGCCTCGCGCTCCAGGACCGCGAAGACCTTGAGGCCCAGTGGAGAAGGGTAAACCCAGGAGCGCACGCGCTGCTTGGGCTTCTGCTGGACGAGGATTGCGACGAGGTCGAACTTCGTTAGCGTATCGACCGTCTCCGTGGGGAGGTCGTCGGCCTGCATGCGCCCGCGGTTCACGACGTCCGACAGGATGCCCAAGACCTCGGGAGGCTCCTCCAGAAGTTCGGCCAACAAGTCGTCGAACGAGTGCACAGACAAACTGTGCATCTCCCCCCTCATGAGTCTGCGGTTCTTCCCCCAATAAGAGCGGGCCAAAGGGTTCAAGAGGGGTTTTCGGAACGGGGGGTCGTTTCAGCGTTCGCCAAAGCCTCAAGCGAGAAGGCCGACTGCGCACGGCTGTGCTCTCCAGCTGGGGCAGGTTCGTGTACCGACGCAGGGTGCCCACCCTCGTTCTCTCCGGCGCCCTCCTCCTCGTGACGCTCGCCGCGCTCTCGCAGGGCGGGCAACTCCTCGCTTACCAGACGCCCAAGGGCGCCGAGTCCACGCACGCCATCGAACTCGTCGCGAGGGAGCTGCCGGGCTTCTCGGAGAGCAGCTTCTTCCTCGTCCTGAGCGACCCGAACATGGATGGGAGGTCGGACGAGTTCCGTGCCGCTCTCGACGCGGCGGTCCAGCCCCTACGCGACGATGCCCGCGTCCAAAGCGTCGTCACGCCCTACGGGCCGGACGGCATCACGGACTCCATGATATCGACAGACGGGCACCGCGCCATGGTGCTCGTGGCGCTGCGCGCGCAATTCGACGTGGCCCGCTCGCAGTACAAGGACGTTCGCGCGGAGGTCCATTCGGACACGCTCGAAGTGCTCGCAGGCGGCGGCCTCGCGGTGAACGCGGGCGTCGAGACGACGCTCCAGCAGGACCTGACCCGCGCCGAGGTCGTGACCATCCCGCTCACACTCCTCCTCCTGCTCTTGGTGTTCGGCACGCTCGTGGCGGCGCTCCTCCCCCTTGGCGTGGGCCTCCTCGCGGTCGTGGGCGGCGTCGCGTCCCTCTTCGTCGCGTCCCGGTACACTGACATCAGCGTCTATGCGCTCAACATCGTCACCCTCATCGGCTTGGGCGTGGCCATCGATTATTCGCTCTTCATCGTGAATCGCTACCGCGAAGAGACGGCCAAGGGGAAGAGCACGGAGGAAGCGCTCGCGCGGACACTCGCCACGGCAGGGCGGGCCGTAGCGTTCTCGGGGCTCACCGTAGCGGTGGGGCTCCTGGGCCTCGCGTTCTACCGCGGGATGTACTTCGCCTCGATGGGCCTCGCGGGAGCGCTCGTCGTCACGTTCGCCGTGCTGTACGCGCTCGCCTTCCTTCCCGCGCTCCTCGCCGTACTGGGCAAACGTATCGAGAAGGGTCGAGTCCCGCTTGTCGGTGGAGGCATGGCCGCGGACCGCAGCGGCCGCGGCATGTGGCACCGAGTAGCGATGGGCGTGATGAAGCGCCCCGCCCTCGTGCTGCTCGCGACGACGCTCGTCGTTCTCATCGCCGCCTCGCCATCGCCATCACGGTGGACGCGACGCTCGTCCGTGCGCTCATCGTGCCCGCCGCCATGCGCCTCATGGGCAAGTGGAACTGGTGGGCGCCGCGGTGGATGCGGCGGGTGCTCGTGCCGGCGGAGCACTGAGTCCCCGCGGCCTTGACCGAGAACTAGCCCCCCGAACGCCCAGAACACGAGACGTTCGCCATCGCGCTGTTCGTTGTGGTCTCCGTGGTGAAGAACCTGGCCTCGGTCCCCAGGTGCCCTCGCCCATAACTCATATACTGGGTCCGCGGGACGGTTGACCCGTGAAGCTAGCGACCGTCATGACGCTCGTCGCTGCCGGCTCCGCGCCGGTCCTGGCGGGCGCGGGCATCGATTGGCTTCACATGGATGACGTGAAGGCCGTCCTCGACGGCGGCAACATCACGCAGATCGCGGCGAACATCGCGAAGCGCGAGTTCACGCCAGACGTGCGCCTCACGCTCGTGACGCAAGCGGACTCGTCCACCATCGAGGGCGAGTTCGGTGACACGATCCATGCGAACGATGGCGAGGCGTACCGTCACGTGACCTTGGAAGTGCTCAACGCAGGCCGTCTCGACGTGGCCGTGCACACGTTCCACTTCACCGCGAGGGACGACATGCGGCACACGCACAAGGCCGAGCTTGGCATCAAGCAGAAATTCGAGGTCACGCAGCTCCCGCAAGGCAACACGACGGTGGGCGTCGTCATCTTCCAGGTGCCCAAGGGCACGCAACTCGCCAGCATCACTTGGCAAGGCGAGCTCGCCAACAGCACGCTCGTGCTGATGGATCCAGCGTCACCCCGACCCTCCAGCCCCTCCGGCACGATGGAGCCCGCGCCCAACCGCCCCACAGAAGCGTCGCCCGCGTCCCCCGACCCCTGAGGCTTATCCGCCGCGGCCACTTTCCTTGGAAACGTGAAGCGCGGCTTCCTCGTCACGTGCGAGGGCATCGATGGCAGCGGCAAATCGACCGCGGCCGCCGGCCTCGTGGAGGCGCTTCGCGCGCGCAAGCTGGACGTGCGAGCGCACTCGGAGCCCACGAGATCGTGGTTGGGCGAGGCCGTGCGCCGCGGCTTCACCGAGGGCGCAAGTCCGTGGACCGAGGCATTGCTGTTCATGGCGGACCACGCGTCGCACGTGGAGCAAGTGAAGCGCGAGCTATCGGAGGGCGCGCTCGTCGTGAGCGACCGCTGGTCAGACTCCACGTTCGCGTACCAGGGTGCGGCGCTCGAAGCTCCAGGCGTGGACGGGCTCGCGCTGCTCCAGCAGATGGAGCGCCCCTTCGACATCACGCCGGACCTCACCCTCCTCTTCGACCTCGACGCGCGGGAAGCCATGCGACGCGTGGGCGCTCGGGGAGCGACGGAGAAGTTCGAGCGCCTCGACCTCCTCGAGCACGTGCGCCGCAACTACTTGCGTTTGGCGCGGGCCGAGCCCAAGCGCTTCGTGGTCCTGGAAGCGTCACGCTCCAGGGAGGACGTGCTTGTGACTGCGGTCGCGGCCGTCATCGGCCGCATGCCGCCCAAACAAACTTGATATGCGGGGAAGGCGGGTCGCGTGCTTCGTGGCCACGGCGAAGCGCAAAGCGCCTCCGACGCACCCCACCGTCTGGATCGGCTTGGGCCTCGCTGCCGTCGGCCTCCTCGTCGCGATGTTCGCGTACAGCGGCACACGCGTGTATGATATCACCTACGCCATCATCGCGGTGGTCGGCGCCGTCGTCGCGCTCGCCGGCATCCTGTTGGCCGCGTGGGGCCGCGCCGTCATGTCAGCGCGCGCGCAACGCTCCCGCCGAGCGTTCACCCACGAGGACTCGCTCACGCTCACAGAGGGCGTCGGCGCGCCGCCCACCGTGGCCGAGCCACCAAGCAAGAAGCGCTTCGCCTTCAAGAAGGTCGATAAAGCGCCCCTCGAGCGACTGCAATTGGAGTGCCCCGAATGCAACACACGGTTCCAGGCCGAGGGTCGCCGCCCCTTCGTGGCGAAGTGCCCCGCCTGCGACCACCAAGAGCCCGTGTGAGGGGAGTGGGCACCGTTCAAGGCACTCACCATACACTTGATACGTAGTACAGCGGAGGCACGTCGTGATGAGGCACGCTTTGGGTCTCGCCGCGCTGGCCGCGCTCGTGCTGTTGCCCGTGGCCTCGGCCTGCGTGAGCATCGACCCCAAGACGGGTCTGGCCCCAGGCGACGAGGTGGACGTGACGGACCACATCTGCACGCTCGCCTTCGTCGTGGCGGACCTCAATGGGTTGTACTTCGCGACGGCCGGCCACTGCATCCAAGTGGGCCAGACCGCGGCGAGCCCCGTTGTCGGGAAGTTCGGTGTGGGCGCGTTCCACTACCTCAAGCCCGAGAGCGACCCGCAGGCCGAGACGGATGGCGCGCCAGGCGACGACTTCGCGCTCATCCGCATCGATCCCGGCTACTACGCCAAGATCAGCCCGAGCGTCTGCGGCTGGGGCGGCCCCAAGGGCATCTACACCGCGACGCCCGTCAGCAATGGCGTCAAGCATTTCGGCCACGGCACGCTCGTCGGCGAATTCGGACCCACGCAGCAGCGCCAGGGCTACGCCCTCACCACTGACGCGAACGCATTCTACTGGACCGGCGCGGGCGTGCCTGGTGATTCTGGTAGCTCCGTGCTATCAGACGACCTGAAGGCCGTCGGCGTCCTCACGCACATCGTGATCTCACCTCCCGCCGATAACGGAGGCACGCGCCTCCAGCGCGGCTTCTCCCTCGCCGAGAAGGCGGGCTTCACGGGCTTGCGCCTCGTGCTGGAGGGTGAGGACCCCGTCGCCGTCCTTGCACAGATGCAAGCGAACGCGACGAACGCTCCTACACCAGCTTCGCTCTCGACGCCCACGAGGACGAACGACACCAATGCGCCCGGCTCGGGCAACACGACCGCTCCGCCGCAGTCGGGCTCGCCCGGCGCCAGCCCCACGCCGCCCCCATCGAGCGGCCAGGCCTTGCGACCAGGCGCAGTGCAGCAGGAGGACGGCGCGCAGAAGGCGACGCCAGGACCCGCGCTCCCGCTAGCGCTCCTCGCCGTCGGGCTCGTGCTACTTGGACGACGGAGTCGCAAATAGACTGGACACCAGCCCCGGGGCGCAAACTGCCCCTTGCAACGCTGGGCTTGGAACCTCAGCTTGTCTGCGGGCGACAGATTCGTCCACGCCAAGAAACGAATACGCCAAGACGCCAAGAGAGAAGTTGTGCCCCGGGGCTCCGGACACCGCAAGGTATTCGGCCCAGGGTCGGCACTGCCCGAATCGTGCTCCAAGGCCTCCCGGCAGCGTCGTTCTTCCGGCCCAGCGCCTACAAGGACTGGAAGTTCGAGCGCCGATTCTACCGCAAAGCGTACGGAGCGAGCACCGTCGTCCACCTCACGCACGGCGAATGCATGGACGGCGCGACATGCGACGTGCTCGTGCGCAAAGCGTACGGGAACGGCGCGGTCGAGACCGTGTTCCTCGAACCCCACGAGACCGCCGACGCGCTGGAACTCCTCCTGCGCGTGCCGTCCCGCGCCCGAGGCCTCGTCGTCAGCGATCTCTCGCTCCAACGCGGCGAGGGCGAGGGCGTCGCGCAGACCTTGCAGCAGCTCGCGGACGACGGGTGGCGCATCTCGTGGCGCGACCACCATCACAAGCAATGGGAAGGCGTGGACCTCAGCACGATCGAACGCTCGACTGACGTCACGATAGACTTCAGCGGCAAGGAATCTGGCGCGAGCCTCGTGCAGAAGGCGCTCCTGCCCAAGGACGCTTGGGCCGCCGAACTATCGCAGGTCGCGCGCGACCACGACCTCTGGCTGCGGCAGGACCCACGCAGCATCACGCTCTTCCACAGCGTCGTCGAAGCCGGCACACAGAAGTGGGTCCGGTACTTGCTATCACACGAGGTCATCGTGGACGCGACGATCGAGCGTTGGGCCGCACGCGACCGCAAGACGAACGCTGAACTGGTCAAGTGGGCGCTCAAGCGCTCGCGCACCCTCAGCGGAAGGCGGGCAATGATCGCGATGGCGTACGGCCGCGTGCCCACGAACGAGTCGCTGCACGCGCTCCAGGAGATGGGCGCGCACCTATCCATCCTCGTGAAGCCAACGGGGGCCTTCTCGCTGAGAAGCCGCAAGGACGTGCCAGTGTGCCACGTCATCGCGCAAGAGTTCGGTGGCGGGGGGCACCCCAACGCGAGCGGCGGCCACCTCGGCCTGGGTGCCATTGGGCTCGCGTCGCTGTGGATGCGGCGCCTCGACCACCGCGCCGCACGCGTCATCGCCAAGCGCGCTGCCAATGAAGTGGACGCGTTCCTGGAAGCGCACCCCGAAGTCCCGCTCGGGGGGAGCCCCAAACGTTCTTAGAGGGGACACGCCATCGGCGCGCACCCCGGGTCAAGCCGGGAAACGAAGCTGCGGACGTCGCCTAGCTCGGTATGGCGCGAGATTGGAAATCTCGTGTCTGAAAGGACTCGGGAGTTCAAATCTCCCCGTCCGCGCTTGGGAAGGAATCCGGGGGGAACCCGCGTAGGGTTCCCCCAGAGTGGCCTCCTCGCCCCCTCTGGAGTTCCTCTGATGGCCCGGCGCAACAAAGGTGAGGAGCGGACCATCGCCAAACTGCGCGTCGAGCGCCTCGTGAAGCTCGCCGTGGACGCCCTGCGCTCCCAGCATGAGGACCGCGCGCACCGGTACGCGGAGCACGCGTGGCGCCTCAAGACCGCGTACAAGCTCCGCGGCTCGGCCATCGATGGGCGCGTGTGCCGCAAGTGCCACGCGTTCCTGCAACCCGGGCGCACGAGCCGCGTGCGGCTGACGGGCGGCAAGCGCACGACGACGTGCTTGCGGTGCGGCGCGATGCGGCGGCGACCCATTCACCCCATGTAGATGCCGCCGTTCACGTTGAAGATCTCGCCCGTCACGTAATCCGCGAGGGGGCTGGCGAGGAACGTGACGGCGTGCGCGACGTCCTCGGGCCTGCCGAACCGGCCAAGCGGGATGTCCGCAAGGATGCGGTCGCGGACCTTCTCTGGAACGCGTTCGAGCATCTCCGTTTCGATGAAGCCGGGCGCGACCGCGTTCACGGTGCACTTGTCGCGCGCAAGCTCGACGGCGAGCGTCTTGGTGAAGGCGATGATGCCTCCCTTGGTGGCCGCGTAGTTCGTCTGGCCGTAGTTGCCGCGTTGGCCGACGAAGGAGGAGATGTTCACGATGCGGCCGCCCGGCTGGCGGGTCATGTCGTCGAGGAATGTCTTGGTGCAGCCGAAGACCGCGGTGAGATTCGTGAGGACGACCTCGTGCCACGCTTCGGGCGTCATCTTCTTGAAACTCATGTCCACGTTGATGCCGGCGTTGTTGACGAGGATGTCGAGGGGCCCGAGGCGCTCGTTGATGCGCGCTTTCATGCCCTTCACTTCGTCGAGGTTCGTCACGTCCGCTTGGATCGCGAGCGACTTCACGCCGAGGTTCTCGCACTCCCACGAGACGAGTTCCGCCTCCTTCTGCCTCGCGCGGTAGTTCAGGACGACGTTTGCTCCCTGCTCGGCGAAGCTCATGGCGATCGCACGGCCGATCCCTCGCGAGGCACCCGTGACGAGCGCGGTCTTCCCGCTCAACAGGCGGGGCCTATCGGTGAGAGGGGGTTGTGCCATCATGTGCGACTCCAGCCTGGAACGGCATGGGGCAAGAAGATAAAAGCTGATGGGGAAGAGGGCTCGGGACGAGAGGCTTGCCTAACAAGTGAACGCCACGCCTCCTTGTCCTCAGCGCCCCAGGCGCCCAAACCCAATGCATAACCCCCTTGTAGGAGCACGGTGCCATCCGAGAGTACTACGAATGACCGACGAGCAGCGACTTCCCCCAATGTCCCCGATCCTCTCTGCCGCCCTCGTCTTGCAAGCCGCGATGCTTCGTGGCGTGAGCAACTCGTTCGCTGCTGGCGCGAGCATCCAGCGCGCTGCGACGGAGCAGATGCACGAGAGCGTCACGTCACTCGCGACGCCCCTCGCCTTGCCAGTGGCGGGGCGCGATGCCCAACCGGAGGCCACCAAGCTCCCTGGCACGCCTGCCGACGTATCGGTCGGCATGGAAGTGCTGTACACGCGCGAGGTCACCGATGGCGAAGTGGAGGCATTCGCTGAAGCTTGCGGCGACCGGAACCCCCTCCACTTCGATGAGGCGTACGCGCAGCGCAACACGAGCTTCGGTGGGCCCATCGCGCATGGTCTCCTCACGGCTTCCTTCGTGAGCGCGGCCCTCTCGCGCCTCCCGGGCGTCGCCATCTACCTGGATCAGGACCTGCACTTCGTGAAGCCCGTGCGTCGCGGCGACGTCGTCACGGCCCACCTGAAGGTCATCGAGCGCCCGGCGGGCAAGCCGTGGGCGCGCATCCAGACGACGTGCGCGCTCGCCGACGGGACGGTAGTCCTGGAGGGGCACGCGAAGGTCCTCCTCCTCCCAGAAAAGGCTTAGGTTGCCATTCCAAGCCATTTACTGGTTCTTACTGGCAACGTATTTATGGTCGAGGCGCCAGTGACGGGCTCAATGGTCGAGAAAGCCCCCCCGACGCCAGCGGACTTGGCCCGACTCCCCTTCGACTGGATGGGGCGCGCGGTCGCGTCCCAAGCCCACCTCGTGGAGGATTGGGCACGCCTGATGGGCAACCTCGCCCACACGAACGCAGTCTTCAAGACGCGCGTCCAGAAGGGGGGCCGCATCTCGATCCCCGACGCCGAGCGGGACGCCTTGGGCCTCGACGAGGGAGCCCTCGTCCAAGTCATCGTCGCCCCCATCCGCAGCGAACGGAACAACAAGCCAGCCAGAGACAACCAGAACGGTGATTGAATTGCACGAATCCCAAACCAAGGTCTCCAATGCCGTCCAAGCGTTCTTCGACGCCCAGCTTGCCCTCCAGAAGGACTTCTTCGCGGTAGCGACCGCAGGCTTCCAGGGCGCCATCGCGCTTGAGCGCGCCAGCCTCAAGGCCGCCGCGCGCGCCGCAGAGACCAGCATGGAATACACCAAGACCGCATCCGCCAACGTGCCCAACGCGGTCAGGAACGCTATCGGCGTCGTCCCCGGCGTGGATGCCGAGACCGCTGAGCGGCTCGCAAAGGAAGCCGGCACTGCCCTCGCCACCATCCAAGCCACCTCCGAGAAGAGCGCCTCGGCGGCAAGAGAAGCGGCCGCCATCGCCACGCGGCAGTACGAAACCATCCTCGCGGACTTGGAGACGCGCGGGGTCGAGACCGTCAAGGCCGCCGAAGCGGGCATGGCCCAATCCACGCAAGCCGCGCGCGACGCCGCCAACAGCGCCCTCGAAAGCGCCTACGCCGCCGCCACGCGAGCCACCGCCGCCGCACGCAACGCCCAGCCCACGCTCTGAGCGCAAACCGCAGGGTGAGACCACATGAGCGACGAAACGCAGGCCGCCACCGACAGGACGACCGAGCAAGCCATCAAGGCTTCCGAGCAAGCGATGAAAGCGTTCGCCACGAACATGGAGATGGGGCACGCGTTCCTCGAAACGTGGACGCGAAGCCTCGCCCACATGCAGGCAAACGCACCCAACAACAAGCGCGAGGCCAGCGACGCAAGCTCGCAGGCCCCCTTCTCCGACGCCACACGCGCTTGGGTCAGCGCAGTGACCGAAGTCACGCGCCGCACGCAGGAGGCCTTCGCGAAGGGAGAGACCCTCTCTCCTGACACGTACACCGATATCTGGTCGCAAGCTGCTTCCCGCGTCGCCCAGGAGATCGTGAAGGACACCGCGTTCGCGAAGATCACTGGCGAGTGGGTGAACGATGCCGCCAAGACGAAGGGACAAGCGCGCGAAGCCGCAGAAACGCGGCTAGCCGAACTCGGATTCGCCACGACCCGCGACATCGAAGAGGTCGGAACGCGCCTCATCGAAATGGAGCGTCGCTTGCACCAGATGCAGACCCTCATCGAGGACCGCGTGGTCCCCGCCCTCGACGCCAACAAGCCCCAGCCAAGGAAGGGCCCCAAGTGAGCACCACCGCCCCCCAGCAAGTCGCAGGAGCGCCAGACGTCCTCGACTGGTCCATCAAGTGGACGACCGCGATGGCCGAATCCGCCTCCCGCACGGCCAAAGCACTCGAGACATACGCACACCCACCAGACGTGTACGTAGGCGAGACCCCGGCCGACGTCGCGTGGAGCGAGAACAAACTGCGCCTGCTCCACTACCGGCCACTCGCGCCGCGCAAAACAAGAACACCCCTCCTCATCGTCTATGCGCTCGTGAACAGGCCATCCATCCTCGACCTCCAGAGCGACCGCAGCGTCGTGCGCCGCTTCCTCGAAGCAGGGCACGACGTCTATCTCATCGACTGGGGCACGCCCACGCGCCTCGACCGCAACCTCACGCTCGACGACTACGTGAACCGCTACATCCATGGCGCGGTCCGCGCGATCAAACGCGAAAGCGGCGCGACCAAAGTCTCCATCCTGGGCTACTGCATGGGAGGCGCCATGAGCGCCATGTACGCGGCCATCCACCCCGAAGAAGTGCAGGCCCTCGCGCTGATGGCGGCCCCACTCGACTTCACGGACGACTCAGGACTCCTCACCGCATGGGCGCGCCCCGAGCACTTCAACGTAGATGCCCTCGTGGACGCGTTGGGAAACATCCCCCCAGACTTCCTTGCGGGCGGCTTCCAGTACCTCAAGCCCTACGAGAACACGATGGGGAAACTCATGGGGCTCCAACGCATCGCGGACGACCAAGGCGCCCTCGAGAACTTCTTCCGCATGGAGAAGTGGAGCAACGACGGCATCCCCGTGCCCGGAGAGACCTACCGCCAGTACATCAAGGACCTCTACCAGCACAACCGCCTCGCGCGCGGAGAAATGGAGATCGGCGGGACTCGGCTCAGCCTCGCCCACTTCACGATGCCCATCCTCGCCATCACTGGTGACCACGACCACCTCGTGCCATCCGGCACGACGGTGGGCTTCGTCGAGAAGCTCCCCACGAAGTCGAAGTCGTTCCTCCGATGCTCGACCGGGCACGTTGGCCTGAGCGTGTCCAGCCGCGCGCACAAGGAAGTCTGGCCCAAGGCCGCACAATGGTTCACGGAGCACGGCGAGTCCCCCGCTTGAGGATCAGTTGGGTCGTCGGTCGTGTGGCCGGCGACCGCATGATCCGGCCCGCTTTCGGTCCGTGCCGAAACATCCCCGCTTGCCCCGCCGTCGCCGTCGCCCTTATCTGAGATGCTCTCCTCCGCCGTTTCATGGCCCAACTTACGCCCTCCGACCTCGCAGCGCTGCGCGCCACGGGCCAGTCGCTCGAGGTCGCCTTCCAGGTCGGCAAGGGTGGTGCGTCCGAGGGCGTCGTGAAGGAGCTACAGGCGCACCTCACGCGCGAGCCGCTCGTGAAGGTCCGCATCTTCAAGTCCGCGTCCGAGGACGCTGACACGCGCTCCGTCGCGGAGGCCATCGCGACGGCCGCGCGCGTCACGCTCGTCGAAGTGCGCGGGCACACGGCGCTCTTCCATCGCCCTCCGCGGCACAAGCGCGGGCCTGACGACTTCTAGCGGCTCACGCGGACTTGAACATCTTCTCGACGAGTGGCGCGTAGTTCTTGAGGATCACGCGGCGCTTCTTCTTGAGCGTGGGCGTGAGCTCGTCGCGGTCCATCGTGAACATGTGCTCGGCGAGCTCCCACACGCGGATCTGTTCGTACTCCGCGCACTTGGTGTTGCAGGCGTCCACTTCGCGTTGGTACGCTTCGCGTACCTTGGGGTCCTCGACGAGGTCGCGGCCCACCGAGTACGTGGTCATCTGGCCTGTGGGGTCGGGCTTCACGATGACTTTGGCCTTGTCGTAACGGATGCCTTGCTCGTCGGCCCACGAGACGAGCTTGTCGAAGTTGGGTTGGATGATGCAGCCAGCGAACTTGCGGTCGTTGGCGGTGAGGATCGCTTCGCCCACGAATGGTGACAGCTTGAGCTTCTCTTCCACCGTGACGGGAGCGATCTTCTTGCCCGTGTTGAGGACCTCGAGCTCCTTCTTGCGGTCCACGATCTTGAGGTAACCGTCCTCGTCGAACTGGCCGATGTCACCCGTCAAGAACCAGCCGTCGCTCGTGAACGACTCGGCCGTTTCCTTGGGCAGCTTGTAGTAGCCCTTGAACAGGTTGGGGCCCTTCATGAGGACCTCGCCATCGTCCGCGAGCGTCATCTCCATGCCAGGGAATGGCGGGCCCACGGTGCCCGGCTTGAACTTGGAGGGCGGGTTCACGTTGCTTGGCGCGGACGTCTCGGTCAACCCGTAGCCTTCAAGGATGGGGATGCCCACGCCTTGGAAGAAGTACAGGAGGTCGGGCCGAATGGCAGCCGCGCCAGTCGTGCCGTACACGAACTGCGTCATGCCGGTGGCCTCGCGGATCTTCTTGTACACGAGCGCATCGAACAGCTTGTGCTTGAGGCCAAGGAAGAAGGGCGCCTTGCCAGCGTTCGAGATGGCGCGGCCGTACTCGCGGGCGGTCTGCGCGGCCGCGTGGAACACGCGTTGGCGCGCGGGCGGGTCCGACTCGATCTTCTTCATGATCTGCGCGTACATCCGCTCGTACAAGCGCGGCACGCTCGCGATGAGGAAGGGACGCGTTTCTTTGAAGTCGTCCACGAGCGAGCTGGTCGAGCCGAACGCGATCGGCATCCCGGCTTCGAGGCACAAGAAGAGGTGGATGCGACCGTAGCAGTGGGCCAGCGGGAGGAACACGCACGTCTCGGCCTCGGGGTGCTTCGCGTACTGCGCCTGCAAGTCGAGGAGCTTCTGGGCGGCCTTGAGGGCGCTCACGAAGTTCCTGTGCGTGAGGATGGCCCCTTTGGGCGTGCCCGTCGTTCCGCTCGTGTACACGAGCGTGGCGAGGTCTTCGGGCTTGCCCGCGTCGATGCGCGCTTGCAGCTTGCCGGGGTTCGCGCTCGCGTACGCGCGCCCCTCGTCACGCAGCGAGTCGAGCGAGCTCGTCATCTTGGCGAGGTTGTCGGGCACCTTGCAGGGCGTGAGCGTGACGTACCGCCTGACGGTGCTCGCGCTGGTCACGATGGTGGCGACCTTGTCGAGTTGCTTCTGGTCCTCCACGAACACGAGGCTCGTCTCGGAATCGTTGAAGAGGTACGCGGTCTGCTCGTTCGTGAGCGTGGGATAGACGGTGACGGTGACGCCGTTCACGCTGAAGATGGCGAAGTCCGCCAGCGACCACTCCATGCGCGTGTCGCTGAGGATGGCCACGCGGTCGCCAGGCTTCACGCCAGCGGAAAGCAAGCCGTTCCCGATCTCGGTGATGATGTCGCCGACCTGCTTGAAGGACCAGGTCTTGAACGGCTGACCCTTCGCTGGGCGCGCACGGAACCCGTTCTTCGAGGGGTTCGCTCGGGACACGCGCCAGAACATCTGGGCAAGCGTCTCGTTTGGCACATCGAGCGGGCCACCAGAGTAGATCTTCATGGGACGACCAAACTCCCCACGGGATTTGGTCACCTTAAAGCCTACCGCATGAGAAGTGGTCCAAGAAAACGTGGAGAAGTTCCTCCAAGAAGGAGGAGAAACAAGAAAGATATCAGTCTGACGTCACGCGACCGTCTTCGTCCGCGTTCCGGCCTGGCCCTTCTTGCCTTGGAACTTGGCCGCGTCAAGGTCGAGGTCGAAGTCCTTGTCCTTCGCGTTGGCCACGTCGAACGTGTCGCCCAACTCTAGCTTGACCTCGGAAGCCTTCTCCGACTTCGCCTTCTTCTTCAGCTTGCGTTGTGTCATCGAGAGTGACCCCTGGAACTGCGACCCGCGCGGGCCGCACGCGCGCTGCTGGGCTCGTGCGAGCTGGGCAACTCCACCTGCTCGAGGTCCAAGTCGAGCTTCGCTGACGCAGTGTGCTTCTCGTAGCCACGCAGGCTCGTCTTGACCGCGTCGCGAAGGAACTCACTGCGGTTCCTGAACTCGCCATCGTCCACGAGCCGCTTGATGGCGGCCCGGTCACGCGAGCCCAAGCGGAAAGCGACCATCTCCTCGTCCGCGCCACTTGTCATGTGTATTACGTTCGTATTACAATGGCTTAAGGGTTCTGGTTCGGGGGGCCCCGGGGCGCAAACCCCCCTAAGGTTCGGGAAGCCTAAACAAACGACCCGCGGCCCCAAGCCCAGGGTCCTGTTCACCCGCCATCTACCTGCGCGGCCTCCTACGCAGTCCCCAACAGCAGCAAGTTGGGTTGCTGGAGCAACGATATCACGAGCCGGTGGAACTCGGCCGCGATACGGACGTGTCTGCATGGAAGGAACTGGTTTCTCGCGCTCAACACCTTCAAAATGGCGGCGCGCTAAAGTTCTGTGGTGGGGCGCGCCGAATGACTCCCCGCGCGGCGCGTATTGAGTCGTCATGTTGAAACCCGTGAAACCACTGGGAACAAGTTAACCTTCTTCGTGGAAGGCACGATTCCGCCGGGGCCAACCGTGCGTCGCTCCACCTCATAGTCCATCGGTGGCAGGGAAGGAGTGCCCCGCTGAACTACGAAACAGACCGGGACCTCGGAAAGGCCCGATGAAACCACGCCGGGTCATAGACATGCTTATGACCCCACGGTGACCCTGGCGATTCGAGGCTGGCCAGGTTGACGGGGAGGTCTAGATTTGCTGCAACCCGCAGAAGCGGGAGCATCCTCGTGGTGCTTATGCTGACGTGGACGGCACTCCCGCAACTTGGGTTCGATCTCTTCCCATCGGTCGCGGCTGACTCACTCACGACACTCGATTGCAAGCTGCCGACGCCGCGGGACGGCACGAGCGCGGTCTACACGGGGTCGAAGGCGTACGTCTTCGGCGGGTATGGGGACTACTTCCTCAATAGTATCATCGAATACTCTCCGGGCGGCTGCACGCGCTCCATGAGCGCCGTGCTCCCGACAATCCGACGCTTCACAACGGCTGTATGGGATCCGACGGATCGCCCGTCATCCGGCTGCCCCGGCGGCTGTGCCTACCTTTTCGGGGGCGAACAACGCGGGACATCCGACAACGAGGTCCATGATCTCGTTCGGTACAATCCGACGCTGGATCAGACGACGACCATTCGCACTGGCCTCCCGACAGCATCTGAGAGCGCGGCAGTCTGGGATAGCACTGATCGGCCGGGCGCGGGTTGCCCTGGCGGTTGCGCGTACGTCTTCAACATCCAGGACCACTCGACAAACATTCTTCAGTACAACCCCTCGGGAAACACATGGACGATCCTCTCAACGAGTCTGCCAGACTCCGCCAGCTGGGCTGCAGCCGTTTGGGATCCACGAGATCGCCCCGCAGCGGGGTGCGCCAAGGGTTGTGCGTACATCAGTTGGGGTCCTGGCGTCTTCATCCAGAAGTTCAACCCGTCCACGTCTACTGCGTCCCGGACGACGACCCGGAGCGAGTGC
>JBAZZN010000024.1:0-16300 GCA_041658815.1 Thermoplasmatota archaeon | reverse complement strand
CGAGGCGCATCCCGGGAGGACCAAGGCGAGGAGGACGCAGGCCACCCACAAGCCGCGCATTGCCCGCGACCTCGCGGACCCCAACAAAGCCTTTGTGGATGCCCTGCTGTCCACGCCACATGCGGAGGCTCCTTGCCCTCATCATCCTCGCGGCCCTGCTCGCGGGCTGCGCGACCACGCCCCCTCCGACGAACGGCGTGAAGACGCCCACGCCGGACCTCGCGACACGCCCCGATGTCACCGCTCCCAAGTTCGCCCCACCCATCCTCCTTGGCACCATCACGCTTGGCTCGGAGCCCAACGTGGCCGTGGACGGGGCACGCGTGTACGTCACGACGCCCCTCGCGCTCTGGAGGAGCGAGGACTCGGGCAAGACGTTCAAAGCCATCGGCGCGGACGCTTGCCCCCGAGGGCTTCCCGCGTGCGGTCCCCTCGCGACCAAGAACCCTGGCCTCCAAGGCGGTGGCGATGGCGCGACCGGCGTCACCCCAAATGGCACCCTCGTGTGGGCTGGCCTTGGCGGGGGCGTCCCGGTCCAAGTGTCGCGCGACCACGGGGACTCGTGGAGCAAGCCGGTGGACGTCGCGAACAAGAACAGCAGTGACCGCGAGTGGGTCGCCGTGGGGCCCGATGGGACGGTGTACGTGCAGTGGCGCGACTTCGGCAAGGCCGCCGCGTGCTCTGACCCCACTGGCATGAACTGTCCCCCACCGCCTCCCAGCGGCATCCTCGTCCGCGCATCGCACGATGACGGCGTCACGTTCGCTGACGCGGTGAAGGTCACGGAGGACGGGCACCAGGGTCCCATCGCGCCCGACCCCAGCAGCGCGTGGCTCTACTTGGTGCACGTGAACGGCAGCACGAAGCTGCAAGTCGCGCGCAGCAACGACAACGCGCGAACTTGGGAAGACATCGACGCGGCGACACTCGTGGACGACACGTTCCAGTTCCCGATCTCGGCGGTGGATAGCGCCGGCACGGTGTACGTCGTGTATGCGAACGGGAACTTCGACAAGACGGGCGACTACCAAGCCGACCGGTTCCCCAACATCCCTAGCATCATGATGATCCACAGCACGGACCACGGCGCCACGTGGAGCAAGCCAGTGCAGCTATCATTGCCGGGAGTCCCCGCGGTCTTCCCCTGGATCGCTGCGGGCGCGCCGGGGCGCATCGTCGCAGCGTTCTACGAGGGCGCCGCGCCCACGCCGATGGCGTCGCCCAACCAGTGGCACGTCGCAGTGGTCGAGAGCACGACGGCCGACCAGGACGCCCCGAAGCTCGCACGCGCGTTCGTCACGGCGGAGCCCAACCACGTGGGGCAGATCTGTGTGGTCGGCAGTGCCTGCGGCCCGCAGGACCGCTCGCTCCTCGACTTCTTCGAGGTGCGCATCAAACCAGATGGATTCCCAGTGCTTGCCTACGTCGGCGACGCCGAAGTGAAGATGGCGACCGTCAAAGTGTATGCGGCGAGCGTGACGGACGGCACGAACCTGCTGAGGTGAGCGGCAACGGCCGCGCCAAAAGCTTCATCTTCCCGTCGGGTCGCTGGCGGCGCATGCTCGGGAGGCTCCCTCAGCCCAACCAAGACCGACCGCTCCACGACTTCCTTCTGGGGGCCGCCGCGTGAGTGGCGCTCGCGCACTGCTGTCGATGGGGCTCCTCACGCTCCTCATCGCCGGCTGCGTGGCCCCAGCGGCCAACGACTTGAGCAAGTCGAGCGCTGTGGCCGACCTCGCGGGCAGCACGCGCGTCCCACCGCCCGACAAGGACCTCTCCAAAGCCATCGTGAGCGACCACGGCGCGCCCTACATGCACGCCATCCCCGCGCTCCACACTGGAAGCTACCGCATGGAGCTCGTGGGCTACAACCCGCTCACGCAGCCCGTGGGCGGCGATAACCCGCTCGTGATGAACTCCGCGTGGGCCGCTATCACGATATGGCAGCACCTCGCGTGCATCTCGCACTTCGCGGGCACGGGTGGAGCAGGTGGCGCGACCATAGTGAACTTCACCGACCCCGCCAAGCCAGTCGTCGTGGCGAGCATCCCCGACATGCAGATCGGCTCGCGCTGCCAGTTCACGGAGGACGGCAAGTTCCTCCTCGTGGCAAGCTACGGCGGCGCCCAGCCGGGCATCGCCGCGCTTGGCCCCGAGGGCGATATCGCCGCCAACGGCTTGAGCGTCTATGACGTGAGCGACGTCAAGAACCCCAAGTTCCTCTTCCACGACGACACGGGCATCTCGAATGGCGGCTTCGAGGTCATCAACTCGAACTACCACAACATCGGCACGGTGCTGATCAACGGCACGAACTACGTGTTCCAGACGTACTCGGGCATCATCCTCGCGCTGGCGCCAGACGGCAAGAGCCTCAAGCAGGTCGCGCATGTCGAGCACTCGGACCACGATGTGTGGGTCGGCCGCCACCCCATCACGAACGACTGGATGCTTGTCACGGGTGCCGGCCAAGGCACGGCGTTCTACGACATCAACGACCCCGCGCACCCAGTTCTCTTGGGCACGTACGAGGGCAACAGGACGTACCAGGGCTGGCACCGCCAGTGGCCCCTCGCGCAGACGGTTGGCGGGAAGGCCATCATGATCGTGGCCGGCGAGGAGTGCGGCAACGGCAAGTCGCTTCCATACACAGTGCTCGACTGGACGGATCCACTGAACATCATCACGCTTGGCCACTGGCAGATCCCGGGGAACCCCGAGATCAAGGAACCCGGCCAGCTTTGCAGCATGAACTCGCACGAGTTCAACACGTGGAACGGCTACGTGGCGACTGGCAACTATCACGCTGGCGTCTGGGTCTTCGACGCGGGCACGCCTGAGCGTACCCTCGCGCCCACCACCGTGGGCTACTACGAGCCGCACGAAACGCCCGCCCTGAGCGGAGGCACGCGCAACACGCCCTTCGCGTGGAGCCCCGACGTGTGGGGCGCGTACTTCGATGACCGCGGGTACGTCCTCGCTGCTGACTGGTACTCGGGCTTCTACGTGCTGAAGGTGACGGGGATGGACTTGGGCTGACGGTAGGAGCGAAGACTCGCCGCTTCAGCGGCGAGGGTTCGGCACGACCGCAGCGAGCGTGAGCGAGCGAGGGCAAGCCGAACGCTCGCCGCTTCAGCGGCGAGGGTTCGGCACGCTCGCCATCTGCGCGACGACGCCGTCGAGGCTGTGCGTGGTGGTGGCGCCAAGCGGTTCGACGACCTGCTCGCCGGCCTTCCGCACGACGATATCACTGCGGGCGAGCATGAAGCGGCCCAGCTCGTCGGGGTAGCCTTCCTCGTACACGACCTCCTTGATGCGCGCGGCCATTATCATCTTCGCGCAGGTCACGCACGGGAAGGTCGTGGTGTAGAGCGTCGCGCCCTCGATGCTGACGCCGGTCACGGCGGCTTGGATGATGGCGTTCTGCTCGGCATGAAGGCCAGTGCACAGTTCGTGGTGCTGGCCGCTTGGGACGTTGAGCATCTCGCGGATGCAGCCCATCGTCGCGCAGTGCTCGAAACCGGGTGGGTTCCCGTTGTAGCCAGTCGTGAGCACTTGCTTGTTCTTCACGACGACGGCGCCCACGGCGCGGCGGTGACAGGAGGAGCGCGTGGCGGCAAGGCGGGCCATCGCCATGAAGTAGGTCTCCCAATCGGGGCGACCATGCAGGAGATCGATGGGCGATGCCACAGATCTCAGCCCACGCGCCTACGCCGCGACGCCAGCATCACGGTCAGCCCGATCAGCACGACGAAGGCCACGAAGAAGTACCAGTACTGCTTCGCGAAGTCCACGAACCCGAAGACCTTGGCGTCGGATACGGTGTTCGCGCGGATGTCGTACACCTTGTCCACCTTGCCCGTGTTCTTCGTGTCGATGCCGACGAGGTTGTTCTCGCCCACGTTGAGCGTGCGCGTGGCCTGGCCCCTACCATTGTTCGCGGCAGGATCATAGAAGCGGTCCGGCCGTCCATCGCTCGTCGTGTCCACGAGGTACTGGATGCGCTGGTCGCCGAAGGCCTTGATCTCCGTGACTTGCCAGAACTGGCCGCTCACGGCGTCGAAGGCCTTGTCCACCTTGCCGTCGCGCGTCGTGTCCAGGAAGTACTCGGGGCTGTTGTCGCCGTTGACGTCGGCCGCGATCCGGATGATGAAGGCGTAGTTCGACTCAGGATCGAACCACACGTCCGCGATGCCGTCGAACGACTTCACTTCGCTTGGCACGTCCAAGAAGAAGTTCGCCTTCCCGTTGATCTTACCCGTCGCCACGACAGCAGACTGGGTGCCGTTGGGGAAGATCTCGTAGAACTTCTCGTAGCCGTTGGCGGGGTTCTTGTCGAAATCCACTGCCAACTCGAGCAGTTCGTCGCGGTCCACGTCGATGGCGCGGTAGTTCAGGATGTTGACGAGTGCTGCGACACTCTCGTTCTTGGGGAGGCTGACGGCTTGGCCGCCGCGCGTGCCCGCAAAGAACTTCAGCGTGTACGCGCGGGGCGTGGGCAATGGCGCGGTGGGCGACTTGACGAGTGCTTTGATCTCGCCGACCTGGCCGGGCTCGAGGCGCAGCTCCTGCGCTGCGAGGTCCACGCGCCAGCCAGCGATGTCAGCGAGGTCCGCGGAGACGTTCAGCGTGTCGTTGTCGTTGCCGTCGTTGCGGATCTTGACTGTCCACTCCGTGGGCAACCCCGCGATGGCATCGAGCCGCGTGGGCGACATCTCGATGTGGACTCCGTAGTCGTGCACGACGGCTTGGAGCGTGGCCTTCGCGGTCTGGCCGCCCGAGGTCGCTAGGACTTCGATCGGCACTGGCGGCGTGTGCTCAGCCACAAGGAACGGCGCACGGATGGTGACGTTGACGGTCCGCAGGTCGTTGGGGCCAAGCGTGAGCGACGGGATGGGCTGTCCAGCTTGGTCCTGCAAGGTAGCGACCCACGTGGGGTCTGCGCTGCGGACGCTCAGGTCGATCTTGCCGCTGGCGGTGCCGAGGTTCTTCACGTTCACCTCGAAGCTCTGGGAGCCCGCGCGGTCCACCATCTTCTGCGTCTTTGGCACGCTTAGCGACGGGATGGCCTTGCCGCCGAGGATGTTGACGTTCACGGTCTTCACGTCGAAGACGTCGGGCCGATCGCGCTGCACGACGCGCACGATGCTGCTGAAGCGCGTGTCGTTCACGACGTCGTCTGGAGCCTTCAGGACGTACACGACGGCCTTGGTCTCGTGGGCCTGGAGCGTGCCTTGGGCTGGCGATATCGTTTGTGTCCAGTTGCCCACGGCAGTGCCTGTGAGGTCGAAATCGACTGGTTGGCTGCCGGTGTTCTGGAGCGAGAGCGAGAAGTTCGCAAAGCCGCCCGGGCCGATGGTCGCGTCGGTCTGCGTCGCGGTCAGCGTCAGCGCGCCCCTTGCTGCGACTTCCGTCGAGAGGTCGATCGTCTTGTTCGTGGTGGCCGTCGGCGCGAACGGGTTGGGCGCGTACTCGATGGTCACGTTCAGCTCACCAGTCGAGCCGGGGGAAGCGCCGAACGGCGGCTTCACTCCAAGCGCGATGGTCGTGTTCTTGAACGCGGCCAGTGAGAATGTCGCGGATGGGCCGAACCCTCCGACGTCAACGCTCCACGCGGGCGCGTTCTGCGTGGAGGGAAGGATGGCCGAGCGCAGCGTCACTGCGGCGGGCGATGAGCCCGTGTTGTTGACGTACAAGAGGAAGGAGCCGTCCTCGCCTGGGTGGGCGAATACGCGCGGCTGGTCCGACTGGAGCGTGATGTTCGCGAAGTTGATGATGACTGTCTTGACCTCGAGCGTGCTCGTGTGGCTCGCGTCGATGGCGGCGAGGATGTTGAACTCGTCCGACTCGCCCGCTAGCCCAGTGCTGTTCTTGCCGTCAGGGGCCGTGACGCGGACCTCGATCTCGCGGTCCGTGAACGCGGTCACGCCGCTGCCGCCGTAGTCGTTCGTGACGTTCACATGGTCCGTGTACGGGTTGAGGACCGGGTCAAGGATGCCGTTGACGGGGCGTATGCTGACGTTCCAGCCGCCGATGCGGTTCACGCCGTTGATGGAGACGCTGACTGTTGGATCGCTGCACTTGGGGGGATCGCTCGAGTCACAATGGAAGGCGTAGTTCGAGCCGTCCGTCACTCTCACGTAGTACGTCGTCGAGCTGTTGACTTCGATGCCGCCCGTCAACTGGGCCGTGTGGAGTTGGGAGATATCAACGAACGACGCGGTCGAGGAGTAGCCTGGCTTGCGGGCGACGGCTTCGACAAGCGCCGCCTTCACGTCTTCACCCTCGACGCCCTGGTTCTGTAGGTTGCCGCCCGACAGTTCGGCGCGGATCGATGTCGCGAACCTGTCGATGGCGCCCGTGTCGCGGCCCTTCGCGGAGACGGTGAAGCTGAACGTGTCAGGGGGACAATCGCCGTCGAGCGCGTCCATCGGGTTCTGGTCGTTCTTCACGCTGCGGTACACATAGACTTCGCCCGTCTCGTTGGGGGCGAGGACGAAGTTCCACTTGTCCGTGGGGTCGTTGATCTTGCCCGTCGCGTCGCGGAAGAGGAAGCCGAACTTGAATGGGGGCTGGAAGACGGTCTCGATGCAGGTGGTTCGCCCTCCTCCATCTGCGATCTTCACGTCGTCCAATGTCAAGTCGAACGTGTCGCCCCTTCGTCCGGAGTTCGTGACCCAGACGCGCCAGAGCGCGCCATTGACGCCGTCGTCGAGGCCGCACAAGTTTGGCACCGCTCCGCCTTCGCAGGATTGGCCGCCGACGTTGCCCGTCACTTGGACCGTATGGTCCACGCCGCCGATCTTGTCGAGCACTTGCACGTGCACGCCCGAAGCAGATTGTAGGAGGAAGTGCATGGGCACGTCGATCATGATGCCGCCATTGTCCACGTCGGACGCGTTGAGGACGATGTCGTGCGTGACCTGCGGTTGGTCCTGTGGGCCCGTCACGCGGAGGTCCACGCCAGCGATGGAGCCGGCGGGGACGCTTGACATGACGACGCGCCCGAGGCCCAAGTCGCCTTGCGCGAGCGTGACCGACCAGCCGATGACTGGCGTCTGGCGAACTTCGAGGCTGATGTTGGCGACGCGCGTGCCACGGTTCCACACGTACACTGGGATGCGTTGCTCGATGCCGGGCAGGACGCTCATCGTGCTCGCCGGGATGATGACGCCCACGTCGCGGCGGACCTCGGTCGTGATAGTGCTCGTGAGGATGATGGGCGCGGACTTCGCGCTCGCGTCGATGGTGCTCACGGCGACGACTTGGAAGATGCTGGATGCGCCATTGGCAGCGCCCCCGGGGGAGCCCACCGTGACGGTGACGATCTTCGACTCCTGTGGGGCGAGGGTGACGGTGCGGTCCAGCACTTGGGGGCCGCCGACTTGTACTGACCAACCCGCGCCCGAGACTGGCGTCGCGTCGATGCGGAACGTGTCGTTCGCAGAGCCCGTGTTCTTCACGAGCAACAAGTACGTCGTGGTGCTCGCGGGACCGATCGTGTGTGCCGTGTTCTCGAGCGGCGATGGGAACGTGGCGGGGTCCGTGTCGTCGTACGCAGTGAGGGCGACGCTTTGCGCGGTGAGAAGGATCTTCGCACTCGTGCCATACCTGATGGCGCCGCCTTGGTAGTACGGCGCGTTCACGGTGAGGTTGTACTCGCCAGGCGCGAAGCCACGGTAGTCAAGATAGCCCGATTGGAACGTGTACACGGCGATGCCGTCGATGTTGGATGATGCGGAGGTGTTGAGCTGCGCCGGAATGACCCCATTGCCCTCGGGCCCAACGGGCACTGCTTGGTTTCCCGTGACGAGCGTGAACTGGGGCACGGTGCCCAAGCCGTTGGCGTCCGCGAGACTGAAGGCGCTTTGCACGGCGAAGAAGCCGACGATGCGCGGGATCCCCTCTGGCGGAGTGTTGTTCTTGTCAGGGAAGGGCCTGAACAAGGAGCGCGCGTTACCTTGCGCGTCCTCGGTCCACGTGGCAGCGCGCATGGCGTCGGAGCTGCGGAACGCGAGGTGCGTGCCAGCGTCCGAGAGGGACCACTGCGGTGACGAGCCGGGCAGGCCCCCAGAATCCTGCGTCGAGGCATAGATGTCCAGGCTGATGACGTCGCCCGTGCGGAGCTCGTATGGGCGGGGCGTGAGGGGAAGCGGGATCTTCGTGCGGAAGGACATGAGCGCAGCGTTGTCGCCAGCGTCGATGGGCTGCGTGGCGGCGTTGATGTTGGCGCCGTTGCGCTTGACCACGATGGTCATCACGAGCCCATCGGGCACCGAGCCGTTGAACCACAACTCGATGGAATCGTTCGCAGTGAGGTTGAACCCGCGCGTTAGCTTGGGCGCGACGAAACTCGCGACGGCGGCCGCTGGCGGCGTGACGCCGGCCGTCGTGGCGGCGTACTGGCAGTAGATGCGTGGGCTGGTGGTGCTGTTGGGCTTGGGCGCGGGCCCAAGCGTGCCGGGTGCGGGCGCTGCGGCCGTGCCGCCGGCGGTCGTTCCCGTGCAGTCCGGTTGGTACGATGGTGGGCCCGTGACGCCAGACCCCGGGTTCGCGGTCACGTCCGGGTAGTTCGCGTAGAGCGATTGGACCATGCTGATCTGCGGGACCCAGTTGATGGACTGGGCGACCGGCACGGGATCCGCAGCCTGCGCATTCGCGGGGCTCGCGATCGGGATAGCAGCGAGCGTCATCATGGCGACGATGGCCAGCGGGACGAGCGTCCGTCGGGACAAAGGAGTCACACCTCGTTGGATTCTCAAGCGTCTCGCCTCCGGCTGCGGAGGACGAGTGATAGCACGGTGATGGCGCCGAGCGAAGCGACCGCGCTTGGCGCGGGGATGGGGTTGCTCGTGGGCGTCGTGGTCGTGGGCTGGAGCGGGATAGCGTTCGCGAAGAGCGTGACGTTGGCTTGCGTCACGTTCTCGTTCACGAGCTCGGGCATCGTGCGCGCGATGACGAAGACGCTCACGCGGTCATTTGGCGTGGCGGCTTGGGGCGCGTATATCTTGAGGGGGATGGTGCGCGACGCTAGTGGGTCGAGCTGGAAGTTCGTCGTGTCCATATCGACTTGCCAGTCCTTGCCGCCCGATGGCGTCGCTTGGAAGAAGGCTTGGAACGTTCGGGGGAGCGACCCAGTGTTCGTCACGGTCACATTGAAGAACGCTATCTTGCCGGGTTCCACGAACTTGACGCGGCCGACCGCGTTGATATCGACACCGATGGTTGGGTTGATGCGGAACGTGACTTGCGCTTGGTCCGCGACGTCCGGCCCCTCCATGATGAAGGTGACAGTGTCCGAGGTGCCATTGGGCGTTCCCACTGGCGCCGTGACCGACACGCGTACTGACGTGATGGTGTTGGGCGCCAACGTGAACGTGGCAGGGTCGAGCACGAGGTTCCACGCACCGCCGTCGCTCGTCCGCTGCACGGCGCGCATGCCGATGGCGACGTCCCGGGAGCCGTTGTTGCGAACACCCAGCAGGATGTCGGTGCGGACGCCCGCGGCCACAGTCACCTCAGAGCTGCCGTTGAGCGCCAGGCTCACGTCGGTCGCGGTCTGGAGCGTAAGAGAGAGCGTGACGTTGTCCATGACACCAGAGGTCATGCTCTTGGCCGTCACGTTGAACGAGTGGCGACCCGTGAACGAGCGACCCGCTGTCGCGGTGAGGATGACCTTCTTGGATTCTCCCGGAGCCACCGCTAACGTTGAGGGGTCTGGTGCGATCGTGACGTCCGTGTCGCGAGGACCAATGAACACGACGTGCTCCAGCGCCGCGCCAGGGTTACGCACGTTCACTTCGAACGTGGCTGAGCCCAGCGGGAGCACGGGGCGAGGCGGCGCGGTCTTGACGCCGCCTGCGAACTCGAAGGCGATCGCGTGCGGGATCTTCGCGAGCGTGACGGTGCCGCGTTGGGCGAACGCGACGGTGTTCCCTTCAGCGTCGATGGCCGCAGTATCGACGTTGCCGAGGACCTTCCACAGTGGGGTCGCGTCCACGTCGCCGAACGCGTAGATACCACCATCCGTACCGTTCACGGCAGCAAGGAGCGTGCCCCCGTTGCGGTTCATGCGCAAGTCCTTGACGGCGCCCGTGAACGATGCGTTCCAGATGACCTTGGGCATGCGCGCCGTGTCGAGCATGATGACATCGGTCCCTGACGCGACCGCAGCTCGTGATCCGTCGCTTGAAAGCACGAGTGGCGTCACGTTGGCGGCCGCGCCGAGCTTGAGCACCGTGAACTCGTTGGTGTGGTCAAGGTACTGCACGCGACCGGCGTTGTCGCCTGCGACGTAGCGTCCGTCTGGCGTGATGCCGACGCTGAGGAACGCCGAGCCGTTCACGGAGCGATCGTAGAACGTGCCAGTCTGGCCCCCAGTGAACGAAATGGTCCACAAGGCGCCGGTGGTCTTGTTGCCAGGGTCCGGGATCTGCGTGGCGGCGGCGATCGCCCCGAGGTCGCTCGTGGCGCCCAAGCCATAGACGTGACCGGGCTGCGTGAGAGTGAATTGCGAGAGCAACTGAGTGCCGTCGAAGTAGTAGCCGAACACGTTGAAATTCGTTCCCGCGTTCGATGCGACGACGATGCGCGTGTGGTTTGTGCCCGTGTCGTCCAACGACATCAGCATCGCGACTGGACTTCCTGTGAATGTGTGTTTCAGCACATTGTTGGCAGCGCTTGGCGTCCACTGCACGCCTGAGGTCAAATACTGATAATAGAGGGTGGGCACGCCCGAAGTCGTGGGGTCGTTCTGATTGAGACCCGTCGCACCGCCTGAGGCGCTCGCGTCGAAGCCGACGCTCGCTATGGCCTTGCCGTCCGCGGAAACGCTTGTGAAGGTGCGGCCAAGAGGCGCGGTCGAGCCAGTGCCGTTCATCGCGAAGCCGCCGTCAGCATCGAAAATACCCATGTCGGTCGCAGGCTGCGATGGAGCGGGCGTCGGAGGCTGGGGGATGCAGGAAATCGGGTTCGTGGGGTCGCACGTGGGAACGGTGGGCGCCGGGGGCGCTTCCGTCTGGTTGACGTTCTTGATGGTGACTGCGGCGAGCGTCGTCCCTGAAGCCGAAAGCGCGACCGCATTCACGGTCGCTCTCATGTCAAAGGGCGCCCACGACGCATTGGCGGGTGTTCCAGCGCCAGCCATGGGCAAGAGCGGCGCCAGCAAGAGCGCAGCGAGCGCGACGCCACGCCACGCACGCATCACTTGCGCCCTCCACAGCGGAAGCGCCGGCTAGACGCGAGGGCGAGCATGCCGGCCGCGGCGATCGCGAGGCTGACGTCGAAGCCAGGCACGAGCGACTTGGTGGGCGTCGTCGTCACTGGGCGCGAGATGAGGCTGAGCGTGATCGCGCTCGACTCGAGCTCGCCGCTCCCGTTCGACAAGGCCTTGATGACGAGGCCAGCGTCCCGCGGTTGCGAGACACCGGGGCGAACCGTCACGGCGATCTGGCGCGTGCCGCCCTTGTCGATGGTGATGCGCTCGTGGTCCAGCGTGACGCGCCAGTCGTTGAGCACGTTCGGGGGCGTCACGAGGGAAGTCACGTTGAACGTGTCATCAGTGTTGCCCGTGTTCGTGATGGTGACGAAGATCGTCTGGATCTGGCCGGGCCCGAACTCGTACGTCGAGTTCCTGCTGGAAAGGTCCGCCCCAAAACGCGGGTCCACGTAGGCCGTGAACGTGCGGAGCGCCTCGTTGGACGAACCGTCCCTCCGGCACGTGGTGGGCTGACCCTCGCGCGCGCAGATCGTGATATCGTTCCTATCACCGCTTGCAGCGTCGCCCGACGTCAGGACGATGAGGTTCACTGTGACCTCGCCGCCCGCTGGGATGCGGACCTGGTCTTGCACGAAGCGGAGCGGCCACGGCGAGCCCCGTGTCAATTGTTGGGACGTCGAGAGGTTGACGAGCCCCTCAGCGTTGCCGCGGTTACGGATCGTGACTGGCACGGTCTGCTCGCCGCCGGGCTTGATGGATGGGATGCGGTCCTCGGCGGTCGTGACGTTCAGGACGACCGCTCGGGGCAACGAGAAGTTGAGCGCGGGACCCGCAAGCGCCGCGTTGGAAGCGCCACTCGCCGCCAAGACCTGCGAGCGCACTTGCACGGCGAGGCCGTACAGCCCGGGCGCTTGCCCAGCGGGCACGTTCAGCGTGACGGGGACGGTCGCCGATTGGTCCGGAAGGAGAGCGACTGGACCAGGCGTGTCGCCCGTCCAGCCGACCGGGAAACTGGCCACGAACGTGTAGTTGTCCGGGAGGCTACCAGTGTTCGTGACGGTGATGCTGAAGTGCTGCGTGGTACCAGGCTCGACCGTCAAGCCCTGCGCGTCCACGAACCTGCCAACTGCCGAAACGACGTTCCGGTAAGGCATGATCTTCGTTTGACCAGCGACCACGAAACGCGTCGCGCCATCCGACACGATGACGCGCTTGAGCGGAGCATCCAGACCACCGTGAACCGGGTCCGTCGCATCGAACGACCAGAGGGGCGCCGAGGAATCCGGCCCAAAACCGATCACGCGCGAACCCGCCGTGGCCACGAGTAGCTTGCCCGTGGCGTCGTAACTGATATCAGTGACGGATGCATTCGCGTTGAACGGGTCGCCCACTTGCTCGGCGATCGTGTTCGCGTGCGTGGCGCGATAGAAATAGATGCGGTTCCCCGCTGCGGCCGCGAAGCGCTCCCCATCTAGCGTGAGCGCCACGCGCTGCACGCCACCATCCAGGTTGTGCGACCACTTGGGCGACTGCGGCGTCCCGTTCGAGAAGAGCGGATCGAAGAAGATCGCATCCCGCGTGCCAGCCGCGACGACCTCCGCATTCCGCGAGAGTTTCACGCTCGTCACTGGCGCAGACCCAGTGTCGAAAGAAGGAATGTCCCCCGCTTTGGCAGGCGCCGTCGCGTCGTTGGGGTGAAAGAAGTACACGGCGCTGGTGCCAGGATTCGCGCCCTGGGCGACCGCAGCAGTGCCCACCGCCAGAAGCGCGCCCGAGCGCGCATAATCCATGGACGCTGGACGCGAGTCAGAGAAGGTCCAATCCCACAAGAATGATTTGCCCGCGGGGAGAACCCCATTGTACACTTCGATGCTGCCGGGCAAGCTCGTGCTCGTCGGAAGGATGCCTGCGACCACGCGCGAGGCGTCAGGCGCGATGGCGATGCTGCCCACGCTCACGGCGGCCTTCGTGCTGTTCGTTTCCCACTGCGGCGAATCGCTGAATCCACTCCACAAGCTGACCGTCGAGCTTGGACCACCCACCGCGAAGACGGGAGAGAAGTGCCCCTGCGGGTTGACGTAAGACGTGTACGCCACGCTCTGCGTGGTCCCCGTGCCCGTACTACCGTACGGCGCAGTATGCGTGAGGCCCGAGCGGCAACCCACCCCAGTTGACCTCGAGTCAGCCGGACCGAAGTCACAAGGATAGATGTCCTTGTGAGCTTGCGAACCCGGAGTGAGTTGGTTAATGACCTTCGCAGGGTCCACCGACACCACGCCGGCCACATACTCGCCAGTCGGATCCATCGCGAGGTCCGCGACCTGCTGACCACCAAGCGAAAAGGCGTTCTCCAAGTTCGTCGCCGGTGGGCCCGCAAGCACCACCGAAGGCACAAGCAACACAATGGACAGGATTGTCAGCCGCCAAAACGAGCCGTCGAACATACTCAGGCACCCAGTACGCAGCGGACGCGGGAGGGCAAAACCTCCACCCGGCAACCGGCGGTCTCGCCGCCAGATTCGAGTGGGCCTATATAACCCATCGGAATCGAAACGGGGAGCGTTCTCCTCGGGAAAACGCGGAAAAGAACCAGGAGGCAACGCACCCCAGTCCAGGTGACCCAAGAAGAAGTTTCCCTAGACGGCATTCAACTAGGAACTCACGAAACCGAATACGTGCCCCAACGAAGGCGACGCACCACGCCGAAACGACTCAACGCTGCCCCAGCGCAGCCTGCAACTCGGTCTGCAACGCCGTCACCCGCTCACGAAGCCTCGACTCCTGCCGCTTCGCAGACTCAAGACGCACTGTGGACGTCTCCTTCTGGTCAGTGAGGTCACGCTCCAGCCCCTCGCGGTCGGCCGAACGAACAAGCAACGCACCCACGGACTTGTACACGGGCGCGTCCTTCGGCAACTTCGCCAGCTCCTCCAGCGTCCGCTCCACCTCACGCACCTGCATCTCAAGCTGTTGACGCTGCTGCACCACGATCTGCGCTTGCTGCTGCAACTCCTGAAGCTGAGCAAGCTGGTTCTGGATCTGCGGAGGAAGCTGGCCGGCCATACGGGCACGCGGAGGCAAAGACGGGGGATGAAGGTTTGGGGCTTGGTGAGCGCATGGCGCAGGTGCCGCAGGTGCGGCACCTACCAGTCACCGTCTTTCCGCCATCGCTGCCACTTTGGCGGCTGCGTCCACCCATCGGCAGTAGGAGTTGACGGCTGCGCGCAACGATGCGAGGTCTTCGGCGTGGATCACGATGTGGACCCCGTGCTCGTTGGCGTGCGCGTCCCCCCGCGTTTTGGGGACTTCGCTTTGGTGCGCTTCGGGTGATAGCGCGCGGGCGATGGCTTGCGCTATCGTTTCCGGGTATGGGAAGAAGAGGGATGCTGTGTGCGTCATGGGGCGGAGCCCCTTCCGCCTCAGCGGGGATAGACCTTCTTGGCGACGGTGGGGCGTTCCTTGTAGAACACCTTGGAGCCGCAGTAGGGGCAGCGCATGCCGATGTTGTTCGTGTCGAATTCGACGTTGCGCTTGCACTTTCCGCAGCGATAGTCCACGAGTGTTTCACTCCTGGGTCGCGGCTGCGTTGGGGACTTTGCCTTCGGAGAGCTCGCGGAGGAAGCGCTCGTTGGCGTTGTACGCTGGCGTGTGGGGCATGTAGCCGCCTCCAGCGAACTTGTGGCCGCACTTGCGGCACACCCAGATCGAGGTGGACGTGCGCTTGACCTTGTCGGCCGCGCAGGAGGGGCACGTGTGCCACGCCCTTTGGCGGGATTCCACTTCGCGGATCCGGCGGCGGACGCTCACGCCGTAGCGGGGGCCGAAGCGACCGACGGACTTGACCTTCTTGGTGCGGAGTGACATGAGAGGTACTCCCCTCGGGGAGCCGCAGAAGTGGGTTGCCCTATTTCATCGTTTCGGAGGTGGGGATTGGAAAAAATTGGATCGGGCCCGCGGGCCCGTTGTCCGTCGCTGCGGACTCAGATGCTCTTCATGACGATCGCGCGCAGTTCGGCGGCGCGCTCGCTGCCCTTCTGCACGATGGTGCGCACTTCGTCTCGTGTGAAGGCACCGCCGAGGCCTTTCTGCATGGCTCGGATGTTGCCGTCACGGTCGAAGCTGACGGAGAGTCGTGGCCCGCCGACCTTTTCCTCGATCGCGGTTGGGTCGAAGAGGATCTGGCCGCCAAGCTTGAGTGCCGTCGTCATGATGGGTACTTCGTTGATCGGCATGGTGAAATCGGTCATTGGGCCGACGCCTTCGATGCCGGTGATCTTGCTTGCGGGGACGGTGGCGGTCATGAGCGAGGCGATGCAGCCGAGGCTGCATGCGTCGAACAGGTTGCCGTCGTAGTCCACGGCGTGCATGTCGAGCCAGACCATCCAGATCTTTTCTTTGGGCTTGATGCACAGCTTGCCGAAGTCGATCGCCTTGGACTCGCGGATGCCGCGGTCAACGACGCGCGCTATCTCGATGGACGCTTGGCTGGGGGGCCCGGTCTCGAAATCGCTCGTGGCCATTGGGCGAAGTTCTGCGCTCGTGGTCATCGTTCCGTCGTTGGGCGAGTCCGGGTAGGGCGTGCCCGTGTTCATCTTGATGCCGACGATCACGTCCGTGTCGCCGAGGCGAACGCGGGCGCTGCCTTCTGCTTGCTGGATGTAGCGCGTCTGGATCGTGACTGGGCGGTACTCGTCGAACGCTCGGCCGTCGTGCCGCTTGCCGTCCTTGGCGAGTTGGGCGAGGTAGTCCCTCTTGATCTCCGCGATGACGTCTTCGCTCATTCAGGCCACCTCGTGCGTGTCGACCACTTCTGTTGTTGGTTCGACCTCGCCTTCGGGCGCTTCGTCGTCGCTCGCTGCCGCAGCCGCTTGGTACCTGCGAAGCAGGGCGTCCTTCTGGAGGGCGTACACTTCGTGCGCCGCGTTCATGGCGAGTTCGAGTGCTTGGTCCAGTTCAGCGGGGCTGAAGTGGCCGTCCTGCTGGAGGAGCACGATCTCGTTGGTCTTGGGCACGATGGCGATGGGGAAGTCCGTCTCGCCGAAGTTGTCCTCTTCGCGGCTGAGGTCGAGGCACACCGTGCCG
>JBAZZN010000023.1:0-16367 GCA_041658815.1 Thermoplasmatota archaeon | reverse complement strand
GGCGTAGTCGCTCAGCGCGGCTGGGACGAGGACGACGTCAAAGTGTTTGGCGTCGGGCACCATGCGCACGAGTTCATCGACCGTGCCGAAGCGGCGCGTGGGCACGAGCGCGAGCGGTGTGGCTTCACCGTGCGCGTACCACATCTCCACGTCCGCGCCAGCCCGCCAAGCCTCGCGCGCGAGTGCCATGCCCATGCGGCCGCTGCTCCTGTTGCCTACGACGCGCATGTCGTCGATGGGCTCCCAAGTGGCGCCATTGATGACGAGCACGCGCTTGCCGCGCAGCGCCTGCGTGCCAAGGAGACGGAGCGCGTGCTCGATGATGGTATCGTTCTCAGCGAGCTTGGCTTTGCCTTCTTCCTTGAGCGGTTCCACGAAGTGCACGCCCGCCTTGCGGAGCTTCTCCGCGTTCTCGCGCAGGAACGGGTGCTCGTTCATCGTCTCGTGCATGGCTGGCGCTACGAGCACGGGGATCTTGAGCGCCCCAGTAGAGAAGAACGTCGTGACGGGCGAGTCGTCTATGCCAAGCGCCATCTTGCTGAGCGTGTTCGCCGTGCATGGCGCGACGAGCAAGAGATGCGCGTGGCCCTCGCCTGAGCCCATCATCTGCACGTGCTCGACGGCTCCGGTCAGTTCGGTGATGGGCTTCATGCCCGTGGCGAACTCGAGCGCGTTGGGGTGGATGATGCGTTGCGCTTCGCGCGTCATCACGGGTACCACGCGGGCGCCGTGGCGCAGGAGGTCGCGTGCCAGCTCCACGGACCGGACTGCCGCGATGCTGCCAGTCACCCCGAGCACGATGGTCTTGCCTTCGAGGAGGCGGGACGAAGTGCCGTGGATGTGCCCGGAAGGATGCACGCCGGCGTCATCGGGCCACAGCGCTATAAATGGACTTTCCTTCGCCACCCTTTTCCGCGGGAGGCGCATGTCCCAGCGCATGGGCCTGCTTGGCACCATCTTCAAGATAGTGGCGGTCATCGTCCTCCTCGTCGTCGGGTTGGGCGCGTACCTCTACTTCACGGACTACGCTGCAAACGCGACGGTCACGTCGAGGGCCTCGCAGACCGAGTGCGGTGGCGATAGCGATTGCTGGGTCGAGGTCACCCCGACGATCTACCCGTTCCACTACAAGAAGACGCTTGACGTGCAGACGTGGGGCGTCGTGTGCGTCGGCTACAAGGTCACGTTCCACTTGCAGACGCAGCATTACCAGGTGTTCGACAAGGCGAACACGCTGATCTACGACTCGGTCGGCGGATTGCAGGACCGCGGGGCCGCGGTGAGATGCGCGTTGAGCAACGTATAGTGCGATTCGAGTGCGGCTGCCGGGATTCGAACTCGGGAGTGCACGCTTGGGAAGCGTGTGCCGTAACCGCTGGGCCACAGCCGCGTGGGGTGATACCGTGGCCGCGGACGCGGCTTTCCTCAGAAATAGTTGACGGGCCGCAGGTGACAAGTCCAAAGGGACCGCTGGGCGAACCAGAAAGGCTTAACCCACAGACCAGCGAGCAGTCGCTCGTGACGCTCGCCAAGGAATCGTCGTCGTTCATGACGTTGTGCAAGACATGTGGGTTCGAGTTCCTTGCCCCCGGCAATTGCACTGAGTGCGGCGCTGCCTTCCACTTCTGAGCGAAGCTTCTTTCTTTGCTTCGCTCCGTGCGTCTGAGCATGGACGTCCGCTGGCACGGCCACTCGTTCTTCTCGCTCGTTTGCAAGAACGGAACGAAGATCCTCATCGATCCCTTCATCGAGAATGGGCTCACGCGCCTGAGGATGCCCGACTTCTCTCCGGACCTCATCCTCGTCACGCACGGTCACGATGATCACGTTGGCAGCGCGCCGGAGTTCGGCGTGCCCTGCATCGCGACGTTCGAGTTGGCAGAGCACTTGGAGGAACGCGGCGCGCGCGGGAGCATCGGCATGAACGTGGGCGGGTCTCACGTTGCGGGGGGCATCCGCTTCTGGTGCACACCCGCGATGCACTCGTCGGGTCTCCATGGAGGAAAGTACGGTGGTGTCGCCAGCGGCTTCGTGGTGGACGATGGCGAGACGCGTTTCTACCACGCGGGCGACACTGGGCTCTTCTCCGACATGCGCGCGGTCATCCATGATCTCCTCAAGCCGCACGTCGCGGCGCTTCCCATCGGCGACCGTTACACGATGGGCCCAGTGCACGCGGCGCGCGCCGTCGAGTGGCTGGGCGTCAGCACCGCCGTGCCGATGCACTACAGCACGTTCGAGGCCATCCAGCAGGACCCCCACGACTTCGAGAAGCTGGTGGGCAACGCGGCGCGCGTCGTCGTGCCCCAGGTGGATGGCGGCTTCGTGCAGCAAGGCAGCCGGTTCGTGAAGATGCTTTGACCGTGAGCGCCGGAGGGAACAGCCCAAGTCGTGTCGGTGACTTGGCTGGGGCGCCCAGAGGCGCCGTATTACGTTCGTATTACACCATCCTTGTGACGGAGGTCAGGCGCGAGTTTCGACCACGCCAAAACGCCAAGGATCCAAGACGCCAAACTGACGGAGGAGATGCTTGGCGTCGCTTCCCCACTGTGCCCCGTGGCCGTCGCATCCCAAACCTATTTCATCCGCGTCCACGTCGCGCGCTCTCGTGCATGAGCTGAAGGACGCGGTCGGGGACGCGGTCGCCCGTACCGTGGAGGCCACGCTCGTGAAGGAAGTGCGCAGCGAGCCGGTCCCCGCGCACATCGGCATCATCATGGATGGGAACCGGCGCTTCGCCGAAGCGCTGGGCGAGCCCGCCATCAAGGGGCACGAGTACGGGCGCGACACGCTGGAGAACGTGCTCGACTGGTGCTTGGACCTGGGCGTGAAGCACCTCACCGTCTATGCCTTCTCGACGGAGAACTTCAACCGTAACCCCGTCGAGGTCAAGCGCCTCATGGAACTCTTCGAGGACAACTTCCTCAAGATGAGCGAGGACAAACGCGTCCACACCAACAAGATCAACATCCGCGCCATCGGCCAGCTCGATCGCTTGCCCAAGCGCGTGCGTGAGGCCATCCGGACGGCTGAGGAGCGCACGCGGCTGTACGACTCGTACTTCTACACGATCGCTGTCGCTTACGGCGGCCGACAGGAGATTCTCGACGCGATCCGCGGCATCGCCGAGGAAGTGCAGGCAGGCAAGCTTCGGCCCAAGGACATCGATGAGGCTCTCGTGTCCAAGCACTTGTACACGCAGCACCTGCCCGACCCGGACCTCATCTTGCGGACGAGCGGGGAGGAGCGCATCAGCAACTTCCTCTTGTGGCAGATGGCGTACAGTGAGTTGTACTTCACTGACGTGTACTGGCCCGGCTTTCGCCGCGTGGATTTCCTGCGCGCCATCCGCACGTACCAGATGCGGCAGCGCCGGCACGGAAGATGACCAGAGCGGACACCCCCCTAATCCGCCCAGGGGGCTATTCGGGCCAGTTCGGGCAAGTTACCTTGGAGCGCACTCGGCCTTTTTACCGTGGGGTCTATCTATACCATCTTCGCTGCCCGCGAACTGCTGGTGAAGGACTTGTCCCTGGAACGCGAACCCCGGATCCTCCTTGTCGATGATGAGCCCGACATCCTCGGCATGCTGCAGCGAGCCATCAGCCGTGAGTGGCCTCGCGCGACGATCGCCCTTGCTCATGATGCGGCCGAAGCGGAGCGCAACATCGCGGAGCACGATTGGGACGTCGTCGTGAGCGATTACCGCATGCCGGGCAAGGACGGCGTGAGCATCCTCAGCGACGTCCGAGCGCATCACGCGAGGACGATCCGCATCCTGTTCACGGCGCACCCAGAGCTTGATGCAGCGGTCCGCGCGATCAACGACGCGCATGTCGAGCGCTTCCTCACGAAACCCATCGACATGGCTGATTTCGCGCAAGCCGTCAAGAAGGCATGGGACTCGAAGCGCGCGGGAGACGTTCGCGCGGCGGCCTTCGCAAGGACGCTGCACGTGCTGAATACGGAGAGGCGCGCCTCCCCGCCGGACCAAGACGGTCAGTGAGGGAGTGACGTGACCCGGAGCGTCAGCGCGCGTAGGTTTGCGGTCGTTGGCGGCGCAACGCTCGCGTACACCATCGCGTACGTCCTTCTTGCTCCGGTCGTGGGGCACGGGGTCGAGTCGATGAGCGCCGTCGTCGCGCTGATCGTGGGCTACTCCCTCGGTTACGCACTGGGAATGATAGCGGCGGTCCCCATCTTCTCGCTCTCGCTCGCGCTTCAGTGGCTCATGCTGGATGTCATGCCGTTTGGGACGGATGATCTCGTTTACGGCGCGGTGGTCGTGTCGCTCACGCTCGCTGGAGCCTACATGCGCCGGTTGCGCGATGAACAGAGCAGCGCGGGGCGCGCGGCAGAAGGCGCTCGACGTGAGGCGGAGGCCCTCGCGAAGCAGTACCGTGAGTTGATAGAACACGCCCCGGACTTGATCCTCATCCATGTGAACGGTGTCATCCAGTACGCGAACAAAGCCGCTGCGGACATGCTGCACGCGGATTCGCCCAAAGCGCTCGTTGGCACCCAAGCCACGGACCTCGTCACTCCAGAGATGCGCATCGCCATCGCGGATAGGGTTCGTCGCCTCACGGGGGGAGAGCGCCTGGCGCCGATCCGCGTGAGCCTGCAAGTCGGGGGGCGCCCTGGGTGTTTGGTCGAGGCAAACAGCCTCATGACCGAGTGGGAGGGCCAGCCTGCAATGCTCACTCTGGGGCGCGACGTAACAGAGAACGTTCGCCAGGTGGACGCGCTGCGCGATAGCGAGCAGCTCTTAGCTCACACACAAGAGATCGCGAACATCGGGGTCTGGAGGCTCACGCCTGGCGCTGGGATCGTGTGCTCCACCACCCTCCGGAAGATGATGGGGCTTTCCCCAGGGAACACGCTGAGCCGGGATGAACTTGCGACGATAGTGAGCGAGGACGACGTGGAGCGCCTCCTTCGGGAAGCCGCCACCGGCCGCCACGGGAATGGAACCGCCCACACTGTCACTCGGTTCACGCGGCCTGACGGCGAGACGCGCTGGGTCCGCATCCACATCCACAGGGAGCTTAGCCCACCCGAGAGCGCTGTGCTCTACGGCATCGCGCAGGACGTGACCGAGCAGTACCAGGCGGACCTCGTCCTCGCCCGCAGCCAGCGCCTAAGCTCGCTTGGCACGCTGGTGGCGGGCGTTGCGCACGAGATCAACAATCCTCTCACCTTCATGCGGGGAAACATCGACCTTGCCGAGCTGGGCATCCGAGATGCTATCGTTTCCCCGCAGCGCGCGCCCGAACTGCTCGCAAGCGTCCAGGCGTCGCACGCGACTGTGCTCCGGGGGATCGACCGCATCAGCAGCATCACTCGGAGCCTCAAGCAGCTCGCGCGCGCGGAGGACGCCCCAATGACCCTCGTGGACCCGAACACGCTCGCGGGCGAGATCGTCGCCGTCACGAAGGCGAGAACATCGCGGAACGTGGTCATGGACGTAGAGCTTGGCGCGAAGGGGCACGTCCTTGGCAGCGCCACACAGCTCTCGCAGATCATGCTCAACCTCATGCTCAACGCGCTTGACGTCGTGGGGGAGCGCCCCGATGGGCGCGTCACGATCCGCACGCGCGACTTGGACGGCGACATGCTGCTTGAGGTCGAAGACAACGGACCAGGCATCCTTCCCGAGCATGAGAGCAAGATGTTCACGCCATTCTTCACCACGAAGCCCGAAGGCACGGGGCTTGGGCTTGCGCTCAGCCGCAGCATCGCGCAGCACCATGACGGCGACCTGACGTTCACGAGCACGCCTGGACGCGGCACCACCTTCACGCTCAGGCTCCCCAGGGCGACTCCCGCAGCCGAACAAGGCGACGCCTAGAACCTTCTTATAGCGACTCGCGGGCTGTGCTGGTGAGGCTGGGCCATGCGTGCTCTCGCGGTTCTCGTGTTCATCGTCGTTAGTGCTTTCCTTGCGCTCCCGCTGGTCAGCCCCGCTGTGCAGGCGCTGCCAACGCCTGGCTTCAACTGCGACCTCTCGGACCCGCTCTTGGGCCGCGTCTTCCCCGAACCCGAAGAGACGAACGACTACGTGAGCTACGACGAGGCCCTGTGCGGCTTCAAGAAGCTCGAAACGCAGTTCCCCGACTGGATCCACCACGACGTCATCGGAAAGAGCGTCGGCTGGGGCGTCCTGACCGGGGGCCACGAGCAATTCGACGTGTTCGTCGTCCACGTGACGAACGGCAAGTCGAGCGTGCCAAGCGACCAGAAGATCCGCATCCTCTTCCAACTGAGCATCCACGGCAACGAGAAGGGAGGCCGCGAGGGCGGCATGCGCGTCATCGAGGACCTCGTGCGCGACATCGGCATGACCAAGGAGCACCCGGAACTGCGCGCGGACCTGGACTACATGGAGATGCTCTTCGTCTTCCCCAACCCGGATGGTTGGACGCACGAGGAAGCCGAGTATCGCGCGAACGACGCTTGCTACCTGAGCCTCACCCCCGAGTGCACCGCCGGAAAGCCCGGCCTGGAGACGCAGAACTTCGTGCGCGTGAACGGCCACGGCAAGGACCTCAACCGCCAGTGGCCAACGGTCGGCTGGCAGCGCGCGGAATACCAGGCGATGGGCGAGCCCGAAGCCACGGCGCTCGTCGCATACCTCAAGAACGTCACGAACATAAAGTACGCAAGCGACATCCACGGCATGCTCAACCCCGCTGATGGGACGACGGCGAGCGCCTGCTTCAACGCGCCAATGGGCGTCCCGCAGCCCGACCCCAACGATCTCGACCCCACTTGCTTCGAGAACGCATTACAAGGCTCGAAGGGGCACTACATCCTCACGCTCCTCCCCGCAGGAGAGCAGGACCCCCGCGAGGTCGAAGCAAGCACAGCGCTGGCACAACTCGTGAAGGAGCGGCTCAATGGCGATCCGTACTTCGTCGATTGGAGCAGCGTGCCATCACTGCAAGGCGCTTGGGGCGGCGAGTTCAACGACTGGGGCACCGTGTGGGACACCATCGGCTACACGGATTCTGGGATATCCAGCGACTTCTACGCGCAAGACCATGGCCTCAACGCGCCGGGCGTCGATTTCGAGATGGCGTACAACCACATCACGTTCGACAACTACTACCCCGGCGTCGGCATGCTCATGAATCGCTATCATGTCCAAGCCGTGCGCGACATCGTACGCGCCTTCATGGACGAAGCCGCCCTCGACGTGCAGATGTCGATCGACACGAAGGGCACGCGCTCCGCGTTCGTGGAGAACCCCACCATCGTGACGAACGCCGGCAACATGACGGTGGCCGGGTGGCCAGACGAGAACCCTGCGGACGACGCGTTCGACACGGCGCACCGCGTGTACCAAGCCGACCCCAACGATTACTTCAGGGACATCCAAGCCCTGCTCGTCGATGGCGAGAAGCCAGGCATCCTCGATGGCATCCGGGCTGATGATATCACGATAGCGAAGCTGAGGCCGTACACGAACCTCGTTGTCGCCGGCTCGGCCGCGAAGAGCTTGCAGGACAAGCCCCCGGCCCTCGACGCCATCCGGAAGTGGACGGAGGCTGGCGGCAACCTCGTGCTCACGGACAGCGCGCTCGCACTCATGCAGGACCTTGGCGTGGTGGACGCGGGGAGCGTGGACTTGTACCACGGCTACGCTGGCGCCACGAACTTCGCGGACAAGAAGGACCCCCTCTCGGCCAACGTGCTGGGACTCGCGCGCCAGACGTACGAGCCAGTTCCCTTGGGATACGGCCTCGACAAGTTGAGCGCACCAGTCTGGTTCGTGAAGGCGAGCGCCTTCAAGGGCGACATCGTCGGCTACGCGGGCATGGGCCAGGGCGCGCAGACGGACACGACGATGGTGAACTTCGGCCGCGCGCCGCTTGGGTTGGGCAAGGTCACGTTCCTCGGAGCGCTCCTTCCCGACCCGACTGCGCAGAACGGCGCGCCCTACGGCTTGGATTCGTACGCGACCACGTACACGGGCAACCAACTCCTCAGGAACGCCCTGGGGTGGGACGTGAAGTCCTCGAAGACGCCCACGTCGCCCGACGCGCTTGGCGTCCCCGGCGCAAGGGTCGAAGGCGGCGCTATCACGCGCGCTGGCGATGCGTCATCCGGCGGGGGCTCGCCCTCGGACGTCCCGGGCCTCGAACTGCTAGGCGTCATAGGGGCCGTCGCGGTCGTAGCTGCGCTCCGCCGTCGGTGATGCCCGGGCGGGCTCTTGTCCGCCACGGTCTGGCCGTTTGGCGCTTGCCCACCCCCCACGAAGGGATGATGTGGTCCACCAGCCAGTCCCGTACCATGCGTCGCCCGAGCCTTGCCGCGCTGGCCGTCATGATCCTCGCCGCTGGCTGCCTGCAATCTCCGCCTCCCGCCTCAAGCGGCGGCCCCAGTGACGACACGCTCGTTGGGCCCGCTCACTCGGAGAACGAGTCGGCCGGTTTCTTCATCGAGGGCGACGAGTCGGTCGGCGGCTTCATCCCGCCTGGCGGCGTCACGTTCACCTTCCATGCCGTGAACCGCGGGGCGGACGCGCAAGCCATCTGGGACCCGTGCGGCGAAGGGAACCCCAGCATCGCCATCCATGATGCCAACGGCACAAAGCTCGACTTGACGGGGCCGCGCTTCCGTTGCATGATAGCCGTGTCTTGGCAACCTTACGCGCAGGGAGCCGAGCTTTGGACGAACCTCACTTGGAACGGCACCCAGTACCATGGCGAGGCCGCGAGCAAGGCGCCACCTGGCAAGTACGACGCGGTAGCGACGTTCCACGCCAAGCGGGGCGAGGCGGAGACCAAGCTCTTGGTCACCTTACCAGTGGACCTTCTGGACGAGTCGGTGCAGGGCGGGCTGTGAGCGTCGGGGCGTTCCACCCGTAGTCGCTTAAGGGATCGCGGGTGGCTGATGCACGGCCGCGTTGGGAGCTCGCAGCGGGGTCGGAAGGGTCCCTGGTCGGAGGGGTCGGAAGGGGCGGGTTCGTGGGGAAGAGGGGCCGAAGGGGGCACGAGTCGCGGCCATCGGTCCTCCTTTGTCTCTTCGCTCTTCGCGTTACATGACCCCCTCCTGTTACACGCGCGTGGTTCCTTGGAACGCCCCCCTTCAATCACGCCGAGACTCCAAGAAACCAAAACACCAAGCAGGGACGCATCCAGTCGAGTTTGGCACTTTGGCGTCTTGGTGTCTTGGGTTCTTGGCGTGAACTGCTAGCCAAGTCCCAAACGGGTGGTGACCAGGGCGGGACACCACCCTCGCGGGCCACGCGCGCCCGATATCGCGCCCCTCCGCCCTTCGACCCCTTGGCCCTTCCCCTTCCGACCCTTCCGACCAATAGCCCCCTCCGACCCCATCAGGCAGAACGTGTGTCGGGGCGTGAACTCGTGCGATTTGGCTGACAATCTCGACCATCAACCGACTACGGGTGCGGGGCGTTCACAGCGCTCGGCCGATGTCTGTCACGAGCCGTTCTTGCTCGCGCTCGAAATCCACCACACGAGCCTCCGCGTACTGCACGGTAGCGCCGTGCCATCTTCCAAGGAGCAGCACCGCGATGGTGTCTGCGCCCGCGGCGGGGGCACGCATCACGCCCAACGCGACGCCTTCGTGGATCGTCTGCGAGACGAAGTCCGCTATGAGAGAGTCGCGCAGCGCACCCCGACAAGTTCCCGCCGCGTCGTCTTGCATCCAGAATAGGTGAACGCGCCGCGCTTCCGTGGGCGATGAGTCGCGTGGCTCTTCGAGCAATGTGCGCGCCAACGCGTCGAGCCGCTCGCGCGGGTTGGGGTAGTCCATCACGAGGCGCTCGAGGCCGTCCTGCGTCTGCGCGAGCACGCGCCCGGCCATCGCGTCCAGCAGCCCCTCACGCGAACCGAAGTGGTGATACACGAGGGCCTTGCTCGCGTCCGCGCGCGCGGCCACGCGCTCGACGCGGAAGTGGGGGCCATCCTGCACGAGCGCCTCGAAGGCGGCATCGAGCAACGCTTCACGCCGGGCGGGCTGCCCCGAGCGGGCGGCTGGGAGTTCGGACATGCTGACCAAATGGTCAGTCGTTCTTTATACCTATCGTTCGTTTGGAGGCGAGAGCCAAGCTCGAACTGATGGCAAGAATTCAAATACGAATGCAGGCTTGGCCCGCTTTGGGTAACTCATGGCAAAGGGACTCTTTGCGGCCAGGAAGTTGCAGGGCGATCGCCAGGCCTTCCGCTGGTCCGACCGGTACTACAAGCGCCGCACTCTGCGTCTGAAGGAGAAGGCCGACCCACTCGAGGGCGTTCCGCAAGCTCGCGGCATCGTCATCGAGAAGGTCGGCATCGAGGCCAAGCAGCCCAACTCCGCCATCCGCAAGTGCGTGAAGATCCAGCTCATCAAGAACGGCCGCCAGGTCACCGCCTTCGCGGTGGGCGACGGCGCGATCAACTTCATCGACGAGCACGACGAGGTCCTCATCGAGGGCATCGGCGGTCGCATGGGCCGCTCGTACGGTGACATCCCGGGTGTCCGCTTCAAGGTCATCCAGGTGAACAACGTGTCCCTCGACGAACTGGTCAAGGGCCGCAAAGAAAAGCCGATGCGGTGATATCATGGCGGACGAAGAAACGAACCCGACGACGACGGAGCCCGCCGTGGAAGAAAGCGTGGATGCAGCCGACGCGATCCCGCTGGCGGCACGCAAGCGCACGTACGAAGGCCCGAACCTCCTCATGTTCGGCAAGTACGACCTCAGCCAGATCGAAGTGAAGGACCCCGGCCTCGTCCGGTACATCAACCTCCACCCCATCCTCGTGCCGCACACCGGCGCGCGCCACGGCAACAAGCCGTTCGCGAAGCACAAGATGAACGTGGTCGAGCGCGTCATCAACGAAATGATGCGCACGGAAGTCTATACTGGCAAGAAGAACAGTGCCTTCCGCGCCATGCGCGAAGCGCTCGAGACCGTGGGCACCCGCAGCAAGGAGAACCCGGTCCAAGTGCTCGTGCGCGCGCTCGAGAACGCGGCGCCACGCGAAGAGGTCACGCGCTTGCGCTACGGCGGCATCTCGGTCCCCAAGGCCGTGGACGTCGCCCCCGCCCGCAGGCTCGACCAGGCCATCCGCCGCATCGCGGCGGGCGCGGTGGGTGCCTCGCACAAGTCGAAGAACACCATCGCGCAGTGCCTCGCCGATGAGATCCTCAAGGCCGCCAAGAACGACATGAACTCGTCCGCGGTCGCAAAGAAAGAGGAGATCGAGCGCGTCGCGAAGTCGGCGCGTTGAGCCGCAGCGTAGCGCGCCGACTTCGCGATAGGCCCAACCTCAGTTGGGCCGTGTCGCGAAGTCGGCGCGCTTGGGTCCCAAGTTCCCAGCCTTCGGGCTGGGAGCCCATCCTTTTCATTCCATTCTTCGCCCAACAGTGGACCGAAGGGCTCCAAGCATGCGGAGAACAGAGGCCCCGTGTGTTCTTGCACCGCACGTGGTCCTCGTGACCTCGTATCACCCGCGCGGGCACGCATTCATTGCTATGCCAGCGACTGCCATCATCGGAGAGGCACCCCATGAAGATCCACGCGCTCGGAATCGTCCTGCTCATCGCGATTGTTCCGTCTGTGGCGCAAGCCGCTGATTGGCACTTGACGTACTACTTTGGGAAGGCGCCAAACTCCGATCCAAACGTCTACCACGATGCACCGCCAGGTTACCGCGCATATGACCCGGGCACGCTCGCCCTGCAGTTCGAGAGCGACCAGCCTTACGTGCTCCAAACTGAGGTCTTCCCAGGAGGGCTATCATTGGCGCCTGATGGCACCGGCACCATATTCCTGGCGAACCATCATGCGTACCAAGCTGGCGATTACAAGACGCACGTGATCATCCGCGTCCTCGACGACCAGAACCACACACTACCGCTGGTGATCGCGGACGCCAACGTGAGCACGTCCGTCGCAGGCCCGCGCGACGTCCCAGAAGAAGGCTGGACGACGATCCATTTCCCCCTAGCGTCCACTCAGTTACCGCCCGGCACGCGGATGCAGCTCGAGATCTTCCTCAAGAGCAGTACTCTCGTCAGCCAAGCCGGCGACGTGGTCGATCCGCGCGGCCTCTATGAGCAGACCGTTGTGTCAGCAACGAACACCACCATGGGCGTCCTCAGGACGGGGTCGGGCTCAGCCATGGACGGCCCCCTCGCGCCCGCGTGCGCGGCTTCGCCGCCTGTGTGCACGTTCATCAAGGCTACCGTGAACGAGACCCTACCGTACCAACTGAACCAGACCAGCGAGGGCATCGAGCACAGCGGCAACGGCCTCCGTGACCCCACGCCCCTCGCGCAGTTCCGCTTAGGGAACGACCGCTGGCCGTCACGACTTGAACTCCCTCTTGGATGGAACTAAGGGCATAGCGGCACGAGCGAGCCGCGTGATGGGGAACGCTTCGATGCGTGAGGCACATCAACCGTGGCCGAGAAGCCAAACGCCTTGCGTGCGTGCGGCACTGGCGCATGCTCGTGGCAGGACCCGTGCGAGCCGTTGAGGGAAGGGCCCCTGCGCGGGGTCCTCCCCCCAAACCACTCTCTCCCCAAGAACACGCCCTCATCGCGCGCCTCCGAACGCCGCGCCAAGTCCAACGGTGGCTCCAATCGATGGAGTACAACAAGGGCAACGTTGGCAAGACGCTGCGTCCGTTCCGCGGCGTGCTGAAGCACAAGACCGCGCACTGCCTCGAAGGCGCGCTCGCGGCCGCCTTCCTCATGGAACAACACGGTTACCCGCCGCTCCTGCTCGACTTGGGCAGCAGCGACGGCCTCGATCACGTGTGCTTCCTATTCCGCGGGCCACGAGGCTGGGGCACGGTCAGCATGTCGCGCTACCCTGGGCTCATGGGCCGCGCGCCAGTCTATCGCAGCGTGCGTGACCTCGCGTGGAGCTACTGCGAGCCATTCGTGGACGCGACTGGCGCCGTGCGCGGGTACGCCACGTTCGACCTGCGCGAGCTCGGGGGAATGGAGTGGGCCCTGAGCCACCGGCACGTTTGGGACATCGAGCGCGCGCTCCTCGAGAACCGGCACGAGCCCCTGCGGCTCACCGCGGCGCGCGAGCAAGCGCTCCGAGAACGATATCTCGCGTGGCGCGCTGAGCATCCTGGCGCGCAACCGCCAAAGCGGTTCTATGCTGATGGCGCGAGGTTCTGGTGAACAGGCTAGATGCGGGGCACCCAGCGACGAAGGAGGCCACTGTTCGCGACCACGCTCACTGAGGAAAGGGCCATCGCGCCAGCCGCAAGCATCGGGTTGAGGACGCCAGCCATCGCGAGCGGGATGAGGATGACGTTGTACCCGAAGGCCCAGCCCAGATTCTGGCGGAGCTTGCGGTGGGTCGCCCGGGACAAGTCGAGCGCGGCGACAACGTCGCGCGGGTCGTCCCGCAGGAGCACGATAAGGCCCGCTTCTTTCGCGACGTCCGACCCGGCGCCCATCGCCACGCCAAGGTCTGCTTCTGCCAGCGCGATGGCGTCATTGACGCCGTCGCCCACCATCATGACGACGTGGCCATCCGCCCTTAGCGACCGGATGATGCCCGCTTTCTCCTGCGGCTTCACCCCAGATATCACTCGCTCTACGCCCACTGCGAGAGCTACGGCCTGCGCGGTCGCCTCGTGGTCCCCCGTGAGCATGATGACCTGGAGCCCACGAGCGTGCAGGGCGGCCACAGCTTCCTTGCTGGTTGGCTTGGCGGCGTCCGCGATGCCCAATAGGCCTGCTGGCTTGCCATCCACCGTGACGGCTATCACCGTCTGTCCCTTCGCACGCATGTCCAACGCTTGCTTGGCGTCCACACCGAGCCACTCTGGGCGCCCCACGGCGACATCGCGTCCCTCCACGCGCGCGTGCACGCCCTCCCCGGGGGTGCTCGCGAAGTCGCTTGGCTGCGCGAACGCGAGCTTTCCCGCACGCGCCATCACCGCAGCCGCGAGGGGGTGCTCGCTTCGCGACTCCGCCGCGGCCGCGAGGCGGACGACCTCGTCCTGCGGCAGGCCGAGCGTGATGATATCAACTACCTCGGCGCGTCCCTGCGTGAGTGTGCCCGTCTTGTCCATGACCACTGTGTCGATGCCGCGCGCTGCTTCGAGCGCCTCTGCACCCTTCAGGAGGATGCCGCGCTCGGCGCCGCGCCCCATGCCAACCGCGATGGCCATCGGGGTAGCCAGACCCATCGCGCAAGGGCACGCGATGATGACCACCGCTATGCCAGCGAAGAACGCCTGGGGGATGTCGCCGCGAACGAGCGCCCAGAACGCGAACGTCCCCAGCGCGAGGGCAAGGACTACGGGAACGAACCACGCCGTGACGCGGTCCACGAGGCGCTCGATCGGCGCCTTGGCACCTTGGGCTTGTTCCATGAACGCCACGATCTGCGCGAGCATGGTCTCCTCGCCCACGCGCGTGGCCACGAGCGTGAGGGAGCCTGACCCGTTCAGCGTCGCGCCGATGACCTCGTCGCCTGGTCCCTTGGAGACCGGCATGGACTCGCCCGTCACGAGGCTCTCGTCGATAGCGCTTTGGCCCTCCACGACCGAGGCGTCCGTCGGGATCTTCTCGCCTGGCTTCACTAGCAGGCGGTCGCCCACGCGGACCTGCGCGATGTCGATCTCGCGCCACTCCCCATCGCGCAGCACACGGGCTTGCGACGCGGCGAGCTCGAAGAGGCGACGGATGGCGGCGCTCGCACGCGCTTTGCTGCGGGCCTCGATGTGCTTTCCCAGGAGGATGAGCGTGACGATGACGCCAGCGGTCTCGAAGAAGGTGCCCGCGTTCGGGAGCAGCGTGGGTGCAATGGTGATCACGAGCGAGTAGAGGAACGCCGCGCTCGTCCCGGTGGCGACGAGGACATCCATGTTCGCGCGTCGGTTCCTCAGCGCTTTCCACGCCCCCACGAAGAACGGCGCCGCGCAGTAGAACATGATGGGTGTCGCGAGCGCCAGCTCGACGAATGGCTCCTCTGCGAATGAGACGAAGCCAGCGGTATTGGCCATCGCGAGGACGAAGAGCGGTGTGGTGAGGGCCACCGCTATCACAAGGCGACGGACGCGCACTCGTGCCTCGTCCTCGGAGTCGGCGTCCGCATGGACGATGCTATAGCCTGCCTGGACGACCGCACGCTCCACGTCAGTGACGTTTGCCGTGCTCAACTCCAGAGATAGCTTTTCGGTCGCGAGATTGACTGATCCGTGCGTGACGCCCGGGACTTCGCGCACGGCTTCCTCGATCGTGCGCGCGCAGTTCGCGCACGTCATCCCACCGATCTTGAGCGTGACCTTTTCCACAAGGACGCTGAAGCATGTCGCCCCCAAGGGACTTCCGCTTTACACCCGTAAAGGCTCAAACCCGAGCAGCCCCTCAGTCGTAGCATGCAGTTGGACGAACTCGATGCGGGGCTCCTTCGCCTCTTGCAGCAGGACGCGCGGCTCTCGTTCCGCCAGCTCGCGGCCAAGCTCGACACGACGACGCCGACGGTCAGCGCGCGGGTGAAGGCAATGGAGGATCTCGGTATCATTCGGGGCTACAGGGCGGATATCGACCCCGCCATCCTCGGGGGCACGATGCACGTCGTCAGCGTGCGCGCGGCGCCGTCGGCGCTGGGGCGCGTGGCAAAGCAGCTTGCTGACATCACCGGCGTGGAAGAGGTGGTCCTACTCTCGGGGGGCACGCTACAAGCGCGCGTACGCACCCGACCGCCGGAGCAGAAGCTGCGTGATGTGCACGAGGCCATCGCGGTGATCCAAGATGTCCAGGGCTACGACGTGGCCGAGGTCTTAGGCACGGGGCGCCGCGCGGTCACGCCCGAGGTCTCATCCGAATTGGACGTGGCGTGTCATCAGTGCCACGGGCCGATCCATGGTGAGCCCGTGATGAAGACGCTGGGCGGCCATGCCCACGTCTTCTGCTGCCGCCACTGCTTGGGCACGTTCGTGAAGCGCTTTGAAGCGCACTCGAAGTAGTGGCGCGGGTTCGGTGACACGTCCGAACCAGTCTTCCGTTGTTCGATCTACCTTGGGCGAGGTGTTTCACCGGGCTCCCGGGCTTCGCGCCCTCAATCGTATCCGTAGCGCTTGTGGGCCTCGTCGATGGGCAGGATCTCCATCACGCGGACGAGTCGCTCTCTGGACATGATGACGTAGAACGCTGTGAACCTGCGGCCGATGTGGAGCCGATAGACCTCTTCGCCGCGGACGACGAGGCGCTCCTTGTCTCCCGTCCCGCGCCCGGGGTAAGGACCGTGAGCGAGCTTCTTCAGGTTCTCCACGCAGATCCGGCGACTCTTCACGTCGAGCGCGTCGAGGAACGCGTGGACGCGAGCTTCTATCTCGACGCGGCAGGAAGCCATCTACGCCACGTCGTCGAGCGCG
>JBAZZN010000022.1:0-16422 GCA_041658815.1 Thermoplasmatota archaeon | reverse complement strand
CGAGTTCGAGGGCACGCTCGTGCAGCGCGCGAAGCGGGACCAGGAAGGCCCCCTCAAGCCCCTTCCCAACGCCCAGAAGGGCAAGGTCGTGCTTCGCCTCGCGCCCAACCCCAGTGGCCCGCCTCACTTCGGGCACGGGCGTGGCATGGTCATCACGCAGGAGTACAAGCGGATGTACGACGGGAAGTTCATCCTCCGCTTCGACGACACGGACACGACCGTGAAACCGCCGTGGCCACCCGCGTACGACATGTTCCCCGAGACCATCACGTGGCTTTGCGGCGCGAGCGCTGACAAGGTCATCTTCGCCAGCGACCACATGGCGCGCTACTACGAGGTCGCGCGGGACTGCATCCAGCGCGGGGGGCTCTACGTGTGCGAGTGCGAGGGGGACGTCTTCCGCGCGCTAAAGGAGAAGGCCGAAGCGTGCCCACACCGCGAACGCAGCGTGGACGAGAACTTGGCGGCATGGGAAAAAATGGTGGCGGGCGGCTATCGCCGCGGCGCGGCCGTCGTCCGCGTGAAGACCGACATCGCGCACAAGGACCCCGCGCTTCGTGACTGGGTCGCCTTCCGCATCGCGGAAGAACCGCACCCCCGCGTGGGCGACAAGTACCACGCGTGGCCGCTCCTCGATTTCCAAAGCGCCGTGGACGACCACGACGAGAAGGTCACGCACATCATCCGCGGCAAGGACCTCCGCGACAGCACGGCCAAGCAACAGTTCCTGTACGCACACTTGGGGTGGACGTACCCTGAGACGACTTACTGGGGCCGCGTGAGCGTGCACGAGTTCGGCAAGTTCAGCAAGAGCATCCTGAACAAGGCCATCGAGGCGGGCGAGTACTCGGGCTGGGATGACCCGCGCTTGCCGACATTTCCTGCGCTTCGCCGCCGAGGCTTCACTCCTGAAGGCATCAGCAACTTCTGGCTGAGCTTCGGCATCACCGAGAAGGACGTCGCGGCAAGCATCGTGACGCTGGAAGCCGAGAACAAGAAGATCCTCGAGCCCCTCGCCAACCGCTATTTCTTCGTGGCAGCCCCCAAGACGCTCAGCATCGCGGGCATCGAGCGTCTTGACGCGCACCCCGCCCTCCACCCTGACAAGCCCGAGCGCGGGGAAAGGCACATCCGCCTCACGGGCCCCATCCACGTCCACGTCCCTGGCGCCGAATTGCGTGACGGCCCCATGCGCCTCAAGGACCTCGGCAACGTGACCGTGCAGGCCGGTGCCGCGCGGTACGAGGGCAACGACATGACATGGGCGCGCGAACACAAGGCACCGATCGTGCACTGGGTGCCAGCAGACGCGGTACCCGCGCGGCTCGTCATGCCGGACGCGAGCGTCGTGACCGGGCTTGCTGAGCCAGCGTTGGGCCGCCTCCCCGTTGGAACGCTCGTGCAACTGGAGCGCGTGGGCTTTGCGCGCGTGGACGCGCTTGAGCCCGAGTTGACGCTCTACTTTGCTCACAAGTGAGTGGGTCTTGGTGCGGTGAGGCGCGTCGTCTCACTCTTCAGAGCGCTGCTTGCGTCGGCGCATCTTGCGGTCCTCATCGGTCAGACCCAGCACGAGCAGTTTCCGCTCAGCCGCGATGGCGAAGATCGCGCCGTACGCCACGAGGAGGACGAGCCACAGCCACGCGCGGCTGCGGAAGTACTCCTCCAGGAACACGCTGGGCGCGATGAGGATGGCGGTGCCCGTGAGCGCGACGACGATCTGCTTCTTGCGGCGCACAGCATCGCCCGCCAGGAGACCCAGACCAAAGAAGAGGCCCGCCATGGCCATCGAGAGGACAAGGCCTTGCGCGTCCGTGACCAGATCGAACGCGAAGCCAACGGTGTTCAAGTTGGGGGCTGACACGCTGGTGTTCCCCGTCGCGTTCCGGAGCGCTTCGTTCGCCGCTTGCTGTGCGGCCTGCATCGGACGCAACATCGTGACGTAGAGGAGCGAGAACGTCATCATGACTGACGCACCAAGCCCAGCCGCGCCCCCATTGAAGATGGCGTGGCGCTCGCCTTGCCACTTGCGCCGATTGACCGCCATGACGATGGTGATCGGGTAGAGGAGCGCGAGGCCGATGATCTGGATGAGCGTCGCGTTGGTGCCATAGAGCAGGAGCGTGAAGAAGCCCAGGAAGCCGCCCACGATGAGCCCGCCGATGAAGTAGATGAACACGACGTTGTCCCTGAACGCTCCCTCGTAGCGGCCGAACGCGACGAGAAAGATGCCAGCGGCGGGAAGCGCGGCCAGGGCGGCGGCCACGATCGGGACCCAGTTCACCATGGGGGACGAGACTGGCGAGGCGGGGAAGTGTTATGGAGGTTGCGACGGACTCTCGCAGTCACATCTCGCGCAGCCTGCGGATCCGCTCGTCGATGGGCGGGTGCGTGGCGAACACGCTCGCGGCCTCTACTCGCTTCCACGGGTTCGCGATGTAGAGACCAGCCACCGTGCGCGAGCCCTTGGGGTCGTCGGGCAGGTCTCCCTTGATCTTCTCCAGCGCTTGAGCGAGGCCCTCGGGATTGCGCGTGAGCTTAGCTCCCGTCGCGTCAGCAAGGTACTCGCGACGACGCGAGAGGAACAGGTACGTGAGGCGGCTGAGGATCGGCGCGAGGATGAGCCCAGCGATGGCGACGACGATGAGGAGGGGGTGCGCGCCTCCCCTGTCGCGGCCACCGCCACGACGCCCTCCGCCGAACCACAGCATGCGTAGGCCGATCTCCGCTATCATCGCTATGGCGCCGACGACTCCCACGGTGACCGTCGCGAGCCGGACGTCATAGTTCGCGATGTGGCTCATCTCGTGAGCGATCACGCCCTCCAGCTCCTCCTGGTCGAGCTGTTCGAGCGCGCCGCGCGTCACGCAGATGATGGCCTTGTCTGGCGTGAGTCCCGTGGCGAACGCGTTTATGTCACGCGAGTCCTGGATGTACACCCGCGGGATTGGCAGTCCCGCGGAGAGCGCCATCTCCTCCACGCGATATGCCAAGAGCTTCTCCTCACGCACGCTAGGGTTGACCGGACGCGCTTGTGAGGCAAGGAGCACCGTGCTCGTGGCGCTCGCCCACGTGATGCCGATGTATATGCTCGAGACGATGAGGGCGAGGATCAGCGTGAAGTAAGGCGGCGTACCAAGGATGTAGCCCACGGCGAAGACGACGCCAAAGAGCAAGACAAGCATGAACGCCGCGACGACGACGGTCTGCCGCTTGTTGCGTGCTATCTGGTCTTCGAAGGTGAGTTTCTCTGGCATTTGCGCTCAGAATCTCACGTTGGGCACTTCTCGGTCCGCAGGCGGGATCTCCAGCATCGCCTTCCTGGACTTGCCAAGCGAGCTGGCGAAGAGCGTTCCGGGGAACGTGGTGACCGCGTTGTTGTAGCGCAGCACGATATCGTTGTAGTGCTGGCGCGAGAAGCTGACCTTGTTCTCGGTGTGCGTCAACTCGTCTTGCAGTTGGAGGAAGTTCGTGTTCGCCTTGAGGTCCGGGTACGCTTCGGCCACTGCGAAGAGCTTGCCGAGGGCTTGCGTGAGCATGTTGTCCGCAGCGTTGGCTTCGGCTGGCGTGCTGGCGCCCATGAGTGCCGCTCGCGCCTTTGTGACGCCCTCGAGGACGCCCTTCTCGTGCGCCGCGTACCCTTTCACAGTCTCCACGAGGTTCGGGATGAGGTCCGCGCGGCGCTTGAGTTGCACGTCGATCTGCGACCACGAGTTGTCGATCTCGTTGTCGTAGCGGATGATGCGGTTGCGCGCGCTGATGACGTACAGCACGAACAGGATCAGGATGACGATGATCGCGATGGCGACCCAACTGACTGCCATGTTGTGACTCCTTCCCGACTGCTGAAGCAGTTTGGGTTCTTGGATTCTTGTGTCTTGGCGATGGGGACGAGACAACCTCGCAAAGAACCCAAGAAGCCAAGACCCCAACCGCCGAGGTCAGCTCGACTCCGGCAGCACGAGGTCAGCCGCCGTGTATGGGTCCATGTGCCGTTTGGCGACCGCGTGCACGCGCTCTTCGAAGCCGCGTTTGTGCGTGTCGTCGAGCGCCCAGCGTGTGACGCGCTCGCGCAGGATGTCGAGGATCTCGTGCTCGGCTTGCTGCTCACGCTTGCGCTCGAGGAGCCCGGCTTCCTTGAGGTGCGAAAGGTGCTGCTCGCTCGCGGCGACCAACTCGTCGATGCCCGCACCCGTCGTGCTCACTGTCTTGAGCACTGGCTGGACCCACCCGGTGCCAGTGTGCCCGAACTCCAGCCACCCCTGCAATTCAAGGGCCGTGCGGTCGGCACCGTCGCGGTCGGCCTTGTTCACGACGAAGACGTCGCCGATCTCCATGAGGCCGGCCTTTATCGTTTGGATATCGTCGCCAAGGCCCGGCACTGCGACGACGATGACCGTGTCCGCGAAGCGGACGATCTCGACCTCGGCTTGGCCAACGCCGACGGTCTCGATGATGACGATGTCTTTTCCGCTGGCGTCCAGGATCCGCGCGGCGTCCGCCGTCGCGCGCGAGAGGCCACCGAGGTGGCCGCGCGTCGCCATGCTGCGGATGAAGACGCCGCTGTCAGTCTGGCGAGCGCTCATGCGGACGCGGTCACCGAGGATCGCGCCTCCTGTGAAGGGCGAGCTTGGGTCCACCGCGACGACGCCGACCGTGCGCCCCGCTTTGCGGTGGTGCGCGATGAGCTGGTCCACGAGCGTGCTTTTGCCGGCTCCGGGCGGGCCAGTCACGCCGATGACGTGCGCGCGCCCAGTGCTCGGGAAGAGCTTCGCGAGGAGCTGGCGGGCTTCGCTCGTTCGCGACTCGGAGAGCGTGATGGCGCGTGCGATGGCGCGATGGTCGCCTGATAGCACGCGCGACGCCAGGTCATCCACGTTGTTCGCGAACGGGCGCGCGGCTCAAGAACGTTTGCGGCCTCACTTGTGCCGTGCCGCGGCGACCTTGCGCACGTACTCCACGATCGTGTCCGTGGTCGTGCCTGGTCCGAAGATCTCGCGCACGCCGCGCGTCTTCAGCTCTGCCGCATCGTCGGGCGGGATGACGCCGCCGCCTAGCACCACGATGTCGGCAGCGTCCTTCTGCTTGAGGAGTTCAACGACCTTGGGCATGAGCGTCATGTGCGCGCCTGAGAGGAGTGAGAGCGCGACCACGTCCACGTCCTCTTGGACGGCCGCCTCGGCCACTTGCTCGGGGGTTTGGCGAAGGCCCGTGTAGATGACTTCCATCCCGGCGTCGCGCAGCGCACGCGCGATGACCTTCGCGCCTCGGTCGTGACCGTCAAGGCCGGGCTTCGCGACGAGCACGCGAATCTTGCGTTCGCTCACGAGGCGGCGAGCGGGTGAACTTGGCTTGACCCTACTCCTGCGTTCGTCGCCCTGGGGGGCGGCGAACGCTTATATGGGGGGTCCGCATCCGTCATGATGCCGGAGAGGCATTCTTGGTGCACCTCGACCACATCGCGAAGCTGGACCTCGCCCGAGCGGCGCGGACTGGCATCCCGGAGGTGATCCTCGCCGAGGGAAAGCTCGATTCCCACCTCGTGGCGACCGCCAAGGCTTATGCGGAGAAGAACGGCCGCGCCGTCGTGTCGCGACTTGCGCCCGAGCGCCTCGCGCTCTTCGCCTCTTTGCCCTTCGAGAGGCAGTATGACGAGGACGCGAAGCTGCTTGTGCTGGCCAAAGCAGGCACCAACGCACCCCGCACTGGCGGTCGCGTGCTCGTCCTGGCGGCGGGCACGGCGGACGTCGCCATCGCGGAGGAAGCGCGCCTCGTCGCCGAGGAACTCGGCTGTGAGACGCGCCGCGCGTACGACGTGGGCGTCGCCGGCATCCACAGACTATTCCCAGAGTTGGACCACGCCGAGTGGTCCGACGTCATCATCGTGGCCGCAGGGCGCGAAGGCGCCCTTGCGACCGTGGTGGCGGGCCTCGTCGATCGGCCCGTCATCGGACTGCCCGTATCGACCGGATACGGGCACGGAGGGAAGGGCGAAGCCGCGCTTTCCTCGATGCTGCAAGCGTGCTCACCACTCGTCGTCGTCAACATCGACGCTGGCGTAGTGGCAGGCGCGTGCGCAGCGCAGATCGCGAACCGCGTGGCCCGAGCGCGCAACAGCTCGGGCGAATCCAGGCTGCGGACGGAGGACTCCCTTGTCTCCGTGGCCAGGAGGGAGTCACCATGACCGACCAGCCAACGAACACCCTGCCAGCGCAAGAGAACGACCCGAACACCGAAGCCCTTCAGGGCGATCTGCGGAACGCCGAGAAGGACTTCCGCAAGCTCATCGAGAAGCGCAACGAGCTCAATGACCTCGCGCGCGAAGCTCGTGACGAGCGCGATGCCCTGAACGAACAGAAGAAGGCTCTCGTTCTCCAGATGCGCGCGCTCCAGACGCAGCGTGACAGCAAGAACGCCGCTGCCCGCGAAGAGAAGGAGAAGCGCAACGAATTCCAGCGCCAGGCAAAATCCCTCATCGAGAACAAGCGCAAGATGAGGAAGGACAACACGACCGGCGGTCAAGGCGGCGTCATCCGCGCGCTCGAGAACGAGATCCGCGCGATGGAGCGCACCCAGGAGACCTCCGCGATGACGGTCGCCAAGGAGAACGAGCTGATCGACAAGATCAAGGCCAAGAGCAAAGAGCTCGCCGAGGCCAGGCTCAAGTACGCCGACGAGGCCAAGCTCCTCTCGGACGTCAAGGACATCGACCAGAAGATCGACGAATTCTTCAAGAGCGCAGACGACGCGCACAAGCACGTGGTCGAGCTATCCAACGAGGGCCAGACGCTTCACGACCAGATCAGCCCCGTCCTCGACCAGCTCAAGTTCCTCGACGCCAAGAGCGACGAGAAGCACCAGGGCTACATCGCGCTTCGCAAGGAGGCCGACGAGCATCACGCCAAGGCCATGAGCCTGCGCGGCGAAGTCGAGAAGATGCGCGAGGAGCGCCGCAAGCTCTACGGTGAGCGCAAGGCCGAAGTCCAGAACCAGAACGGCGAAGCGCGCGACCAGCTCTTCAACGACGCGAAGCTCGAGGACAAGGCCGATGATGCGATGAAGGCCTTGCTCGCGGGCGGGAAGATCGTGCTGTAAAGGGGGGTCTGGGGGGTTTACCCCCCAGCGCCGTCCGTCGTCTTGCACGACTGCTTGTCTTCAGTGCTATCATTTGCCATCCGTTGGGGGAACCCCCGAATGAAGGCGACTCTGGGGGGTGAACCCCCCAGGCCCCCCTTTGGGCAGCGTGAACGAGAACGTGGCTCCCTCTCCTGGCTTCGCGTTGGCCCACACGCGTCCTCCGTGGCGCTCCACGATGCGGCGGACGGTCGCGAGGCCGATGCCAGTGCCTTCGAACTGGGACGCCGAGGGAAGGCGCTGGAACGGTTGGAAGAGCCGACCGGCCTTGGCCATGTCGAACCCGACCCCATTGTCCTGGATGAAGATGGTGTCTTCATTGGCGCCAGATGGGGCGCGCCCGACGCGGATGCGCGCGTCCTGCGTGAGCTTCGTGTACTTCCAGGCGTTGTCGAGCAGGTTCTCGATGAGGGGTTGGAGCAGTTCTGGGTCTCCCGTGACCTCAAGCGCGTCCTCGACCACGACCTCCACGTGCCTGGACGGTTGCCGTTCGCCCAGGTCCCGCAGGACCCTCCGGGCCATGGCGGTGAGGTCCACCCGCCGCCTTGTGATGTCCCTCGTGGAGAGCCGCGTGAGCTTGAGGATGTCCTCGATGATCTCCCGCATCCGACGCGCCTCCGCGGCGACGCGCCCGAGTTGGTGCTTCGCGTCGTCGCCAAGAGTGTCCCCGTGGTCCTCGAGGATCGCTGAGGAAAGGAGTTCGACGCCCCGAGCAGGAGCTTTGAGGTCGTGGCTCACAGTGTAAGCGAATGTCTCGAGCTCGCGGTTGAGCGCGACGAGTTCGGCCGTCCGCGCTTGTACGCGCGCCTCGAGCTGGCGATTGAGCGCAACGAGGTCTTCTTCGGCCCGCTTGCGGGATGTGATATCATTGAATGAGGCCACGATGGCGCCCCCCCCGTCGCCCCCAAGCGGGGAGGCGTCTGCGCTGACGATCCGCGTGGCGCCCTCGGGTGTGGTGAAGCGGATCTCGACGGCTTTCACGTGTTCGCCGCGGCTAAGCAGCGACTCGAAGGCTGCGTCGAGCGACAGAGGGCCGCCATCGGCTGCCGTCACTTGGTAGTCGCTGATGTGATAGTCTTGGCCGATCACTTCTTCGGCCGAGCGCCCCGTGATCGTTTCGGCAGCGTGGTTCCAGAACATGATCTGTCCCGCGCGGTCGAGGAGCACTATCCCCTCCGTGAGGGTGTCCACGATGCACGCAAGCCTTTCCTCGCTCTCCCGCAAGCGCGCCTCCACGTTCTTGCGCTGCGCGATCTCATCGAGGGAGCGTTGGATCGAGCCTTCCATCAGGAGGATCCGCTCCGCCTGGAGGGCCGCTGCGCGGGCTTGGTCCGTGACGTCCCTGATGAGGATGATGCGCCCATCTCCTGGGCCAGCAGGCACAGTGGACAGAGTGAGGAGGACCGGGACTGGCGCGGCGTCAGGCCGCGTCACGGTCGTTTCGAGATGGGAGCCGGCGGGTGGCTGACGCAACCCCGCGTCGAGCAGGCAGGCACCGTCAGGGCCGCGCGCGCAGGCTTGGCGATCGGGGTGCAGTACTTCGTGGGTCGTTTTGCCGAGGATCTCGCGGGCGAGGACGTTCAGGAGTGCCTCGGCGGCGGGATTGACGAAGGTCACGCGCAAGTCCGGGTCCGTGGCGAGGACGCCATCGCCCAAGTCGCGGGCGATGGCCGTGGCGCGATGGAGTCGGTTGAGTGCTTCCGTGGCGAGGATGTTGGCAAGGAGTGGATCGCCGCCACGCGAGGCTCCCGCGATGGCCGCGATGATCTCCTCGTCCGCGAGCTTACGGATGGCTTCCATCCGGTCCGAGGCGTGGGCGACTTTTGCGTAGAGCGCCTCGAACCGGCTATCACCCATGGCGAGTCACGCTTCCCACTCCTCAAATGAGGTCCTTCACGCGATCGACGAGCTCTCGGCGGGCCGAGCCAGTCGAGATGTTCTCGACGCCCGTGAAGCCAGCTTCCACCACGAGGCCCCGAGACGTCGTTCGGAGGGCCCTGTAGGCACGATCGTGGTCTCCGCCCCTGAACTTCAGCACGTTGATCGCTTTCTGCATCGCTCCCTCCAGCTCCACGTAGCGAAGAAGGATGAGGTTGTCCACGAGGAACTCGAGTCCCCAGCTGCTGATGCTGACGGTCGGGCCTATGATCTGGGGGACCTCGTGCGTGAGGAGCGTCGTGACATTGAGGAGCCTCAGGTGGTTGAGGAGCCCTGCCATGTCGTTCCTGAGCGTGCGCGTGTCGGGGTGATGGAACTCAAAATGCACCACGCTATCGATGACGACCCGACGCGCGCCAATGCTGCGGACTGCTTCGTCAAGGATGGAGTCGCCATCGGCCGAGCGAGCGAGCAGCACGTCTGGCGTCGTGCAGATGACGCGGACCTTGCCGGCGTCATCCCACTCGCGCAGCGGGAACCCCTTCGCCGCCGCGTCGCGGTATATCTGTTGGGGCAAGTACTCGAACGTCACGAAGACGCCAGGCTCTTTGGCCGCGACGCCAGCAGCGATGAAGTGGAGACCCAGAGTCGTCTTGCCAGTGCCGGGGCTCCCCGCCACCAGCGTGGCGTCACCTGGCATGACGCCGCCTCCGAGCATGGCGTCGAGGCCCTGGACGCCCGTTGCCTCGCGGCTAGGCGTCGCCTTGGTCGCTATCACGTCGCGGCCCCCGAGCCGCGCTTCTCGATGGCTGCCGTGAGGAGATCCGAGAGCTCCTGCCAACGCTCGCGGTCAAAGAAATAGACGGTCTTTCCCCCCGCCATGTCACGGGAATGCAGCAGGCCGATCTCGACGTGCGCACGGACCTCTTGCGTGAGTTGCTCGACGGGGATGGCGAGGCGTTGCGCGAGCCCTTCGAGGGTCTCGATTACGCCTGGGTTCTGACGGAAGAAGACGAGGAGGCGGACCTTCGAGTCCGAATCCACCCAGACCTCGAGGACCTTTTGCAGCGATCCGGTGTCCCTTTTCTCAGGCGTGGGTGGATCAGGTGCCAATGGTCGTTTCCTCCTTGGTGTCGTCGTGGACGGGGACCGAGAGGTTGACCTCAGGGAATCGTCCCGCGCTTTGCCGGTGCATGCCCTGGATCACGCCGACGAGGATCGCATACGCGGTCGCCTCGTCGGCACCCTTCAATGGGAAGGGACCTGGGTCGGCCGTCGCCACGAGGCGGTCGGGCGTCGTGAGCGCGATGCGGACCCTCGCGCCCAGTAGCGATTCGATGGACGAGAGCCCCTTCTCGACCTGGCTGGCCGAAGAGCCCGGCTTGATCCAATGCTCCAGCGCAGCCTCGGCTGCCGCATAGTGGAGCAAGGAGACCGCCGCCTTCTCCCCAAGGACGTCCTTGAAGTGTGACATCACTCTCAGCAGGAAGACCACCCTATCGTCATCCGACGCCGGCTGGCCCATCACCCCTCGCTATTGCGCTTCAGCGCATACCGTCTCTGGAACAACCCCCGGCGTTTCCGGCATCTGCTCGATATCATCCTGGTGAGGATGTCCGCACAAAAGTCGATCCGAGGAGCTTCGCGCCGTCCGCTCCCGCGTCATCGCGTTGGCGCGTTATCGTGTTGTCGCGTCAGCGCATTGTCGCGTCATCATGTTCTCACGGTGGCGCAGCGAGTCTGGGTGCACCCGGCCTCGGGGCGCAATCCTTCCCAGGGAACGTGGGAGTCCAACTCACGGGATCCCGGGTTGTTCTGCTTGTGACGGCTCCTGATCCACGCCAAGAAGCCAATACTCCAAGAAGCCAAGACGTTGGGCGATCTGACAGGCGTCTTGGCTTCTTGGGTTCTTTGCTTCTTGGCGTGGTTCACACGCGCGCACCTGTGCCTCGATTCCAAGGGGGGAGTTGTGCTCCGGGGCCGGTGCACCCCGAACCTTTATCGGCAGAAGCCTGCCTCGCCTCACCCATGCCCGACGACTACGCGTCCCTCCTCAAGCGCGCCCGCGGTCTCGTGCCAGAGAAGGTCGGCACGGGCGAGCGCTTCGTCATGCCCAAGGCGGATGTGCTGCAGGAAGGCAAGACGACCGTCGTCCGCAACATGGCCGAAGTGCTTGACAAGCTCAACCGCACGCGGGACCACCTCGTGCCGATCCTCCTCCGAGAGTTGGGTACGGCCGGTAGTTACGACGATGGCCGCCTCGTCCTCCAAGGCAAGGTCACGGAGGACGCCCTCAACCAGCGCCTCCAGAAGTACGTGGACACGTACGTCATCTGTGGCGAGTGCGGTCGCCCCGACACGCACCTCGTGAAGGAAGAGCGCACCACCGTCGTCAAGTGCGACGCGTGCGGCGCGCACCGCCCCGTGAAGGCCGGCCCCAAGAAGCAGGCCATCAAGCCAGAAGAAGCGGTCGTCGAGGGCAAGACCTACGAGGTCATGATCGAGGACCAAGGCAAGCGTGGCGATGGCATCGCGCGGCGCGACCGCTACGTCATCTTCGTGAAGGGCGCCGTGAAGGGCGTCGTCTATAACGTGAAGATCGAGAAGGTCACGGGCACGTTGGCGTTCGCTGGGATCGTGAACCAGTCGAACACGCAGTCCACGCAAGCAGGGAGATAAAAGGGGGGGTCCGGGGGGTTCGCCCCCGGAGTCTTGGGCTCGCGACGCAAGCGTTTCATTCAGCCTCGGCGCCTCAGCACCCCCGCGGCAGCGAAGCACGAGAGCAGCACGAGCGCCGTGAGGACCATGATGGGTTTTGCTTCGAGCGCCCCGAGCATCCGCCCCGCGGCGGACTCGGGAACGTCGAAGCCGCCCGCGCTGCCGCTGGACGCACGCGAGTTGAACTCGGCAGGCTGGTCCACGACGCGTGCTTCACGCACTATGATCGAGCCGTCGAGCGCGTAGTCCACGTCCGACGCGGGGCCCTCGGGGCGCGCGACGAAGGTGTACGCGCCGGGCTGGACCGCGTGGCCCAAGTGAAGCTGGCCCGGTTCCGTCGGCGCGAACTCCCAGACGCTGCCGCCTGGCCCATGCAGCTCCGCGACGAAGCTGCCCGTGCCGCGCCAGGAGAAGGCGAGGTCCACGAGCGCGCCGCCGGGTGGCACCGCGAGGGGGAAGCTGATGCGGTCGGGGGCGCTCGTCTGCGGCGCGTTCCCCAAGAGGAGCACGTGGCCCGTCGCGGCCACGAGGTGACCAGCGTCATGGACGGGCACCCGCGATTCGACAGTGATGCTGCGCTGGCCGGTCTGCAGCGCGCGCGCAGTGTCGAGCGCGGCTCGGATGTCGAGCATGCCGTAGCCCGACTCCGCATCGGGGCCAGACGAGCCCACGTCGCGCGCGCTCTCCTGCAGGATGGCCTGCACTGCGAGTGGGGAGAGCGTGGGGCGCTCCTCGATGAGGAGCGCGGCTGCCGCGGCGGCCTGCGGCGCGGCCATGCTCGTCCCGTTCATCGTCCAGTAATAGCGCTCTTCGTCCGAACGCGGGGCGATAGGGACCTGCGTTGAGGTGCGCGCGGAGAGGACGCCGCTGCCTGGCGCGACGAGGTCTGGCTTCACCCATGATAGCACCTTGCCGGAGGCGTCCTTGGCGGGGCCCTTGCTGGAGTACGATTCGACGCGGCCCGTGAGGGTGGACGCGCCCACCGTGATGACGTTGGGGTTCGTGCCTTCCGTCGTGAGCGTCCCTTCGCCATCGTGACCGCGATTGCCAGCGCTGAACACAACCACGAGTCCGTCAGCGACGAGCGCGTCGGAGGCGCGGATGACGGGGTCGTCCGGGTCGTAGTGCGCGTCCGTCTTCTCGCGGCCCCACGAGCTGCTCACGATGCGGATGTTGTAGTCGCCACGGTGGACGTGGATCCATTCGAACGCGCGAACCGCGCTCGTCGTGGTGAAAGAATCGCTGATGTCGATGCCGACGAGGCTCGCGCCAGGCGCGATGCCGCGGAGGCGATCGTTCTGCGAGCCGGCCCCGCTTCCCGTGAGGATACCCGCCACGTGCGTGCCGTGGCCGTCCGCGTCGCCTTGACCGTCGCTGACGACGCCCGCGTGGTTGATGCGGATGGCAGCGGCGATGCGCCCCCCGAATCCGGGGTGCGTGGCGTCGAGGCCGCTGTCCACGAGCGCGATGCCGACGTCCTTGCCAGTGGGCCATGAGGGATCGTTGGGCGTGGTTGGCTCCGCTCCGACCGCGCCGCGCACGCGGTCGAGGTTGAGCGTTATCGTTTCCTCGGGGTACACGCCAGCGACATCCGGCAGGGCCGCAATGGCGTCGAGTGCCTTGGGCGTTCCCTCGACGAGCGCGACGCGGGCGAAGGAGAACGTATCAAGGACGTGCGCGCCAGCGAGCAACGCGCCCACGGCGGGGGGCTCGTTCACGAAGCTCACGAGGCGTCGCTCTGGAAGGGTGGACGATTGGGCAAGAGGGATGGTCGTGCCAAGGATGACCAGGAGGAGAGCCATTCCTGCGAAAGCGCGACCCATCGCTCTGGGTGTATCTCACCGCGAGCCATCAACCGCCACGCGAGGCACCAAGGGGGAGTCGGCACTACGGCCTTCGTGGTGCTGGACCCAAACGGGTGATGGGGACAAATTCCCCTGGATGTGGATTTGACGGGCCCGGCAGTTCCAGGTGGACGGTCAGCGACGACTGGGAGTGGTCCCGGAATGTTCTCGACCCCGCGACCCCACGAACGTCCTTGGTCCACGGTGAGGCTGCTCGCTTCCGCGCCTGACCCGGTGTCCGTGGCAAGGCACGCCAGGGGACCTTCCGGTCCCGCCGACTTTGCGCCCCGGACCACGAGGGACGAAGTCTCATTGTCGATTCCGGGCTCCCAGCCGCCCTGGGGCCGCCGCCCCGGGTCGTCAGCTTCTGCATGAAGGCCGTTTCAGATGACAGGGGAGGCCTGACCCCCCAGCCTAGCCGGTGCCTATCGTCTTCCCATCCAGGGGAAGTGATCGGCCGCGCATGGGGGGTCCTCCGAGATGAAGATTGTCCTTCAACGGATCGCGTTCGTCTCAGGCTCCGTCTGGAGGAACGATATCACATCCGTCAGGCGCGGGGCGAGGGCGTCCTTCCCGCTCACGTACAACCCGGCCACCGCGTTGGCCAGCGTCAACCGCTCGGAAGCGCCGAGGTCCGCGAGCCGCCCCAAGATGTCACCAGCGTTCCACGCGTCGCCCGCCCCCGTCACGCGGAGTGGCCCGACGCGGAAGGTCGGCACGACGTGCTCCTCGCCGTCCTCGAAGGATGCGGCGGACCGAGCCGTGTGCAAGTCGAGCGTGCCCGAGCCACGGACCGCAGCAAGCTCGCGCGCTGCCTTGAGTTCGGCGGGCGCGTCCTTGAGGTCACGCGCGACCAGCTGCCGCAGCTCGTTCTCGTTGAGCGCGTACACGTCGAGGTCAGCCAGTGGCAGCAGGCGTTCCCGCAGGTCTCGAAGCCCGGCGCTCGCACCAACTCCCCGCACACTCGGGTCGCCCGTGTCCAACATGCTCAGCGTGCCTGATGCCCGCGAGCGACGCGCGACCTCGCTCACGAGCGCGGTGCCCCGCTCGTTTTGTGACCAGTTCGCGAGGAGCACGAGGTCCGCCGCCTCGAGAAGCGTCCAATCGTTCGCGTCCAACTCCTCGGGGCCAAACTGCGCGACGCTGCCTGGGTCCGACAGCATGAGGTTCGCGGGTGGATCGTCCTGGAATTCGAGGGCGGTCGTCACGGCGAGCGCGCCATCGCCCTTCACGTGCTGGATGTCCACGCCAGAACGGCCAAGCGTCTGCTCGAGATATACTCGGCCGAACGCGGATGTCCGCGTGATGAGGTGCACGCGTACGCCAAGGCGGGCCAGCGCGAGCGCGGTGTTCGCGGCGTTGCCGCCTGCTTGGAAGTGCTGCCCTGGCGTGGGGACGTTCCCGCCGCCGCGGGCGTGAACGGCCTCCCACGAGGGAAGCGTGCGCTGCCAAGCGGGCACGCGCACGAAGTGATCGAGAAAGAAATCGGGGAGGGTGACGACGTGGAAGCGCGCGGGGTCAAGCTCGGTGAGCTTGTCCGCAAGCGCACGCAGGTCGGTCATCGTCTCCGAGAGCCTGCGGGGCGGCAAAAGGGCTGCGGCCAGAGCTGAAAGATATATGCCAGCCAGGGCGCTCACTCGCTCAAGAGCATGATCACCCTCCTCACGGGGAACTCGCGTATCCTCCTCACGGTCGATGAGCGAGGCAATTGGTCCAACCTCTACTACCCGTTCGCGGGCCAGTACCAGCACTTGCGCACCGTGAAGCTGGGCCTCTTCGATGCGACGGACGACTCATTCGTCTGGTTGGGCGATGACGCACGATGGACGGTGGAGCAGGACTACTACCGCGGCTCGAACGCTTGTCGCACGCTCTACGTGGGCCCCCTCCTGGACGTCGAGGTCGTGGACTCCGTGCACTCGAACCATGACCTTGTCATCCGCCGGGTGACGGTCCACAACAAGACGGCGGAGCCCCGCGATGTGCGCGTGTTCAACTACCAGAGCCTCATGGTGGCGGAATCGATGTACCAGGACACGGCGTACTGGGACGAGGAACGCCGCACCATCAACCACTACAAGCGCAACTACTACTTCCAACTCATGGGCGCGCCCACGTTCGACGCCTTCACTTGCGGGGAGCACACGCTGAAGGGACTGCAAGGCTCGTACGTGGACGCAGAAGACGGCAAGCTCGATGGCGGTCGTATCTCGCACGGCGCGGCTGACAGCGTCGTCCAATGGAACCTCAAGGTCCCGCCTGGCGGCCACGGCTCGATCCGCTTGCTCGTGATCCTCGGGCACTCGCGGCAGGACGTCAACAAGTTCTGGGACCACCTCAGGGGACGCGACGCCGATGAACTCGAGAACGAGGCAGTCGATTTCTGGAACCACTGGATCGGCCACAAGGACCTCGGCGTGGCGTCCGGGCTCTCGCGCGAAGCGCGGGGCGTGTACAAGCGCTCCATCTTCCTGCTCAAGAACTGCGCATCGCACAACGGCGCCATCATCGCGTCGCCCGACCCGCGCACGCTCAAGTCCGGCGGGGACACGTACAACTACAATTGGTGGCGAGACGGCGCCTACATCTCGAAAGCGATGGACGAGGTGGGTCTGTACGAGACGGCTCACCGCTTCCTCAAGTTCGCCGAGAAATGCCAGGAGGAAGAAGGCTACTTCCTGCACAGGCACTTCCCAGACGGCACGGTCGGTAGCACATGGCACCTTCCGCCCTTCATCCAGATCGACCAGACCGCGACAGTCGTCTCAGCCGTGTGGCACCACTTCAAGCGGCACGGTGATCTGGACGAGCTCCTCGACCTGTGGCCCCTAGTGAAACGCGCAGCGAACTT